>JBAYMI010000217.1:0-4573 GCA_041663625.1 Methanoregula sp. | reverse complement strand
TTGTCTATGTCGGGAGCGAGGACAAGAACCTGTATGCTGTCGATGCGGCAACAGGAACGGAGAAATGGAGGTTCGCCTTGGGTGACCGGGTGTATTCATCACCAGCTGTGGCAGACGGGATTGTCTACGTCGGGAGTACAGATAAGAACCTGTATGGGATCGATGCAATCACGGGAAAAGAGAAGTGGAGGTTCGCTACGGGAGATTATATGGATTCATCTCCGACTGTGGCGAGCGGGATTATCTATGTCGGGAGTAGAGATAAAAATCTGTATGCCCTCGATGCAGCAACGGGGAAGGAGAAATGGAGGTTCACGACAGATGATCGGGTGGGGTCATCTCCGGCTGTGGCAGACAATGTTATCTATATCGGGAGCGAGGACAAGAACCTGTATGCTGTCGATGCGGCAACGGGGAAGGAGAGATGGAGGTTCGCTACGGGAGACTGGGTGGATTCATCTCCGACTGTGGCGAACGGCGTTGTCTATGTCGGGAGCAGAGATAAAAATCTGTATGCAATCGATGCGACAACGGGGAAGGAGAAATGGAGGTTCACGACAGATGATCGGGTGGGGTCATCCCCGGCCGTCGCAAACGGCGTTGTCTATATCGGGAGCAGAGATAAAAATCTGTATGCAATCGATGCGGCAACGGGGAAGGAGAAATGGAAGTTCGTTACGGGAGACTGGGTGGACTCATCTCCGGCTGTGACAAACGGGATAGTCTATATCGGGAGTAATGATAAGAACCTGTATGCGATCGGAACAACCACTTTCGCTCGGGCAACCGTTCCAGCAACTCCCCGGATCACAGATACAGGAAATCCGACATTCCGGACTACAACCGCACCCCCCTCAACAATCACCGCAACCGCGCCGGTCCAGCAGACGACACAGCCCGCCCCGCTCCGGTATGCCCTGCCCGTCGCGATCATTGTCGCAGCGGGAATGGTAGTCTGGAAACGGCATTAATCGTCAACTATTTTTAAAAAATCATGCTTTACTAAAATGCTCAAGAGAACGATGTACGATGAAACACCGGGTGATACCGTATGATAAACCAAAACAGAGTCCCTGAAAGAAAATTCTGTAATCCTCGTTCAAGGAATTACTTGTGGTTAATACATTTCCTGATCGTTACTCTTCTCATTATTTCCGTTGTTCCCGCTTCAGCGGAAGATGCAATGTTCCGGGCCAACCCGGAGCATACCGGAGTCTATGGTAATGGGAGTATTGAACCGGGGAATACTGAACTATGGCGGTTCGCTACGGGAAGTTGGGTGTATTCAGCCCCGACAGTAGCAAAAGGGATTGTCTATGTCGGGAGCGAGGATAAGAACCTGTATGCCATCGATGCAGTGACGGGAAAAGAGAAGTGGAAGTTCGGTACGGGAGATCACATATTTTCATCCCCAACCGTGGCAGACGGGCTTGTCTATGTCGGGAGCGAGGACAAGAACCTGTATGCCATCGATGCAGTGACGGGAAAGGAGAAGTGGTGGTTCGCCATGGGAGGCTGGGTGTATTCATCCCCGGCTGTGGTGAACGGTATTGTCTATGCGGGGAATTCCTATGAAAGCCTGTATGATCTCAAGGGCGCAAACGGAAGTCTGTACGCAATCGATGCATTTACAGGAAAAGAGAAGTGGAGGTTCATTATGGGTGGCAGCGTGGATCGATCTCCGGTAGTGGCGAACGGTATCGTCTATCTGGGGAGTGGCGATGAAAACCTGTACGCGATCGATGCTGCAACGGGAAAAGAAAAGTGGCGGACCTCGGAGGGAGACTGGGTGTATTCAGCCCCGACAGTGGCAAACGGTGTTGTCTATGTCGGGAATGAAGACAAACGCCTGTATGCAATCGATGCTCTGACCGGAAAGGAGAAGTGGAGGTTCGCTGCGGGTGATCGGGTGGTTGCATCCCCGGCTGTGGTAAACGGGATTGTCTATGTCGGGAGCTGGGATAAAAACCTGTATGCAATCGATGCTCTGACCGGAAAAGAGAAGTGGAGATTCGCTACGGGTGATCGGGTGGAGTCATCCCCGGCAGTGACGAACGGTATTGTCTATGTCGGGAGTGAAGATAAAAACCTGTATGCGATCGATACAGTGACGGGTAAAGAGAAGTGGAGGTTCGCTACGGGAGACTGGGTGGATTCATCTCCGGCTGTGGCAAACGGGATTGTCTATTTCGGGAGTAATGATAAGAACCTGTACGCAATTGGTGCAAACTCATCCACTCTGACAACAGTTCCGACAACGATTCCCTCGACACACGTTACCCTGCCAGGGACAACAATACAACAAACAATCGCTTCAACCCCGACAACTTCTCCGGTAAGCGGACAGTATGCTGACCCAACCGTTGCACTTCCTGTTCTCGCGATAATCGTTACCATCATACTCCTTGCCGGAGGGGAATGCATCCTCGATCGGGTGAAGAATAAGCCATGATCTGACTGGTCCTGAACAATGTCATTCACTCAGATCGGGTCTCCCATACATTTATATTGTAAATATGGATACATTTACTCATGTTCCTGCCTACGAATGAGAAACAGTTCGGGTTCTGGAAGATGCGGCGCAGCGGGCAGTCCAATATCTCAATTGCAAATATGCTGGGGATTACACGGCAGGGTGTTTCCCAGGCACTCCTCGCGATGAACGAGAAGATCGATGCCTCGCTGCGGGAGATGGCCCAGGCAAACCGGATCCAGATCGAGAAGGTCGATGTGGAACGGGGCGTCCTGTTCGGACGGTCCATCCCGTTCCAGACCAATGCCTACATCTTCGTCTCTGAGAAGCACGGCATGCAGGTCTGGTATGAGCATGATGGCGACTGCAAGGCATGCGATGAATTCACCCAGTGTATCGAATTCATCTGGGATTTCGCGTCCGAACTCGGGATCAAAATTGAGAAAACTGCCGACCCGACAAAGATGGCTGAAGAGTTGCTGACAAAAATCAGGGAGAGTATAAAATGACCCAGGTATCGGAAATTGCCGAGTACTGGTTCGGCCTGTGCCGGAAAGCGCCGGTATTCCGTGCATCAGAGACAGGTATTGGGTATCAACCTGAACCAGCCCATGTGGGGAGCCCGGATGGCGGGGCTGGCGGATCAAGAACGATCCGACGCGGAATCGGGGCTGCCCTGTCAGGCACGAAAACCCTTATCCATAACCCGCAGCTTCTCTGGTTCTCGCTTCTGGTCGGACTTGTGCTCGCGGGAAACGCCATCGGCCAAGGGGCACTCCGCTACCTCGACAGGGCAGTACAACCCGGGGGAATCGTGGAGTTTGCCCGGGACATTTATATCCTGGACTTTTTCCTGGAGGATATAACCGTGTTCTGCCTGCTGCTCCTGATGGCGGGCCTTGTCCTGAGCCTCTCATCAAAGAAAGATGATTCTGCATCGTTCTCAAAAGGGCTCGCCGGGGCAAAAAAATACTGGAAACCAATCTTCCTGTGGTCGCTCGTTCTGGCACTCGCAGGTATCCTGCTCTTCCGCATCTGGCGCTATTTATTCATCGGTTTGCCACCTGATTTCCGGTTCCTCAATAACTTCGGGCCTTATTTCTTTGACAGCATGATCACCCAGTTCCCCTTCAACTGGACGCTCGACTGGAACATGTTAACCGAACTTCCGGGCTACGGGGGACGATCCCTGCTGTTATTGATCTATCCGTTCGGGGTCATGGAGGCGATGAACTTCCTGGTGATCAACCTGCTCCTCTTCATCCTGACCCCGTTTGTCGTGCCCCTCATCGTACTTGAACGAAAGACCCTCAGGGAGGCAGTGGCGGGTTCGTTTGCCATGATGAAAAAGACCTGGGCGGAGACCGTTACCTGTGCCGCATTCCTTGGCGTTGTCGTCTTCGGTGTGTTCCTTACGTACCTGCTCGTCCAGGCTGTATCCGGGATAGTAGACCCCTATGAAACGGTGATGTTCCATCCCACCGTCACGTGGATTACTCTTGCCATTCTCTATAATCTCGTACTCCTGGCGTTTGCGTTTGTCGTGGTAACCGTCGGGGGGATCGCGGCGCTGGATATGTACCGGAATACGAAGTCACCGGAGAGCGTGCAATGACACTCCCTTCATCACTGGCGGACTGCTGGCTGGGCCTGTGCCGGAAAGCGCCGACCCTGCGCACTGCCCCACCGGTCCTCATGGAATCTCCGGTAACGGCAAATCCTGCACAATCAGACAGCGGCGGGACTACCGGGGGCCCGGGCCGGATCCGGCGCGGGATCGGCATCGCAACGGGGAGTATCAGGACCCTGTTCAGGGAGAGGCACCTGCTCTGGTTCTCGCTCCTGGCAGGCCTCGTGATCTTTTTCCTGTTCGTTGCTGAAGGGTGGAGCGTGACGCACTATGACTACATCCCCCTGCCATACAGCATCTGGATTCCTTTTGGGGACTCGATCCTCATTGTGTTCAACATGCAGTTATTCCTGATCGAAGCGATCTGCCTCTCCTGCTTCACCTGCCTGCTCGCAGGCATGATCCTGTACCGAAACGAAAGCCGTGCAAAAAAGCCGGTCACGATCCGGCATGCATTTGCCGGGGTCAAT
>JBAYMI010000216.1:0-4575 GCA_041663625.1 Methanoregula sp. | reverse complement strand
GTATCTGTTTCCATCTTCTCTCTCCACACGCAAGCGAAACGAAACGATATGGTTTGCGGCTTATTTTCTCTATCTGGTATCGTTCAACGTCAAGCACGCGGCAATGCTGCGTGTACCATGAATGGTCACCGGAGGGTTATGTTAGTTGTGATGTAGCAGATTTAATGAGAACGTCAATTTGAAATTATTTTTAAAATTTTCATCTGATGAATCGCTTTTTTTTGGATTCTTCGGTCCGTGACCCGGACTTTTCTGGAAATTCCTGGGCCGGGCCGTACGCTTATGATTGTGTTGTGGAAATATCGTGGGGGCTGTCGCCCCCACACCCCCACAAGAGAGGAGTGCCGCCGCCCCCGACGGGGCGCCCCCGCGGCGGATCAGGTAAGGGATCCGGACTGGTACATATTCTGTTTCCGCGGGGGTCAAACGGGGTTCAATTTGGCCGTTTTTTAAGACTCTCCTCCGGGAAAAATCCTCATATTCGCGTTTCTACGGCCTTTCCGGGTACCGGATGAGGTAAAGAGGGTGGGAAAAATATCGTCGATTTCCGGGCCGTTAAGGGCCCATAGCTGACGTCGAAATCGGGCGAATTTCGATAAATGGAGCGATTTAAAGGCTTATTTTCCACGTGAACTGAAAAGAAGCATTTTACGGGCTTTTCTGGGACGGGTTCGGATTCAAAATCCGGAATCGGAGCCTGATTTGGGCGTATTTTCTCTTATGTCTGTGATCACAATATCCTCTGCATTTCATCGTAACTGCAATAAAAATATACGAGGAAATCAGGCAGGGGAAAAAGGGAAGATACCCCTGGTATCCTGCTGTCGGATGATTTCAGATGAAGGTTAAACGGAATATACTTAATATTCTTTCATTATCTTAATCGCGCAAAACTCGCCGCACATCGTGCACTCTGCATCACCATCGGCAAGCATCCGGGCCCGTGCCGGGTCAAGAGCGCACTGGATCTGCCCCTCCCGATCAAGCGCCGCCCGCATCAGTGCAACTTTTTTATCATTTTCCACATTTTTGTATTTTACCGTATCCCCGATATGTGCAGCAATCCGGAATGCGATGAGACCTTCTTTCACGGACTCAGGGCCCGGAAGTCCCAGATGTTCGGCAGGCGTGATATAACAGAGATAATCAGCTCCTGCTGCACTCGCAATACTCGCACCTGCACACCCGGCAATATGGTCGTACCCGACAGCAATATCAACCGGCAGTGGCCCGGCAACAAAGAGAGGAAACACTGCCTGCTGCTTGTGATGCCGGATATACGAGGCGATCCGATCGCTCCGTATGTGCCCGCCGGCGCCTTCGATGATAACCTGGACACCGTGTTCATGTGCGCGATGCGCAAGCATAACATTCTGTCGTATCTCTTCCTGCTGTGCCTTATCCCGGCGATCGTGGATGCACCCGCTTCGTGCAGTATTCCCCAGTGAAAGTACAATGTCGTGCTTTTTACAGATGGAGAGAACCTTATCAAAGTGTTCGATGAACGGGTTTTCGCACTGGTTTATCAGCATGAAGGCGCTCGTGATTGACCCGCCTTTTGAAACAACACCAAGAATCCGTTTTTTCCTGCGGAATTCCCGGAGCATCGTGGAGTTCACGCAGTGGATCACGCACGAGCTGATACCCTGCTCTGCCTGCATCTTCAGCGTCGCAATGATGGTATCGGCAGTCATCTCTTTTAAGCCATTTTCAACAACCGCCTGGTAGATGGGAACGGTAGTTACCGGGAGTGTTGTACTGCCCATAATTGCCGCCCTGATTGCGTTGATGTCGCCGCCCATGGAGAGATCGCTTATTGTATCCGCCCCGAACTGTTCGGCAATATGAACCTTGGCGATCTCATCATCCACGCAGACTTTATTGGTCGATGTGCCGAGATTGACATTGACTTTTGTGCAGAGTCCCTTCCCGATGCCGGTGAGGTGGTTGCCCCGCTGCATGATGACCGCACTTCCATCGGCAACCCTCCCGCACAGGACCGCCTCATCAATTCCTTCTGCCTTTGCAACCGATTTTACCTGTGGGGGGATCTTTCCCTGACGGGCCTGCTCAATAAGGGTATGCATTATTACGTTCCTCCTTCCCGAATTCCCAGTATATCTGTGTCGTTTAATAAAAAAACGGAGTGGATTGAGAAATTATTCTGCCCACCAGCCCGGCCGGTTCATGAGGTTCATTAACCAGTATCCGGGACGATGAAAACCGTTCGTGAAATAAATTCATGAAAAATCCGGTTATAAAAAATGTGATTCCCGGTTACTTCTTCATACTCTTTATGACAAGATTTGCTGCATGTTCCCCGGAGAGCAGCATTCCGCCGAACACAGCGCCCATCCGGCTCTCACCTGCGATTGCATTTGCCGCCATACCGGCAACAACGAGACCCGGGAAAACTTCACGGGTATGCTTGAGGATCCGGGATTCGGCCCGGTCCGCCCACATGAAACTCTCACCTTTGACCTTGAGATCCCCACCCTTCTTCTCCACGAGACGTGCCACGACAGCATCGTGACCGGTTGCATCGACCGTATACTTACAGCGCATAACAAGCGGATCGACATGGAGTTTTCCCATCTCAACGGCAGTCCAGTTGATCACAAGCCCGCTGATCCTCCCGTCTGCCTTGATCATGACATCCTCAACGGAGGTGAGATTGAAAAATTCCGCTCCGGCATCACAGGCAGCAGCAGTAATCTTGGAGACTGCTTCAACCGATTTTGCGACATAATATCCATCCTGGTAAGGACTGGATTTAACAGAAAAGCGATCGAGCAAACGCCGTGCCTCCTCCTGGACGACAATCCGTGGGAACATCATGCCACCACCCCACATCCCGCCGCCAACGGAGAGTTTCTTCTCGATGATGCCAACCCTGATGCCTTTTTCAGCGATAAGTGTGGCACACGTAAGTCCGGCAGGGCCGGCACCCACAATCGCAACATCCAGTTCCATACAATCGATGAGAACATTCATCTGGGACGAAAGAATCGCCCTGCTGATGGTAATTTCGTCGAGTTCCATAACGTTCCTCTTCATTATTCTTCGTAATACTATAAGCAGAAATGGGGAATGAAACCAAAAACATTACTTTTCCCGTTGCGCATACGCCCGTGCAATCCGGCACAGGTCCCGTGCGGTTTCAACAGGCTCGTTCCCCACGATGATGCAGACCGGCTCTTTTCCTCTCCCTCCGGCATCGCAGATAATTTTCGGCACTCTTCCATCGGCAGCCCGTATCGCTTCGGTTGCTTTCCACACCATCGATGACCCTTCCTTTGCCGTGAGTTCTTGAGGTTCGTTTTGCCGGTTAATCATGGAGAGAGTCCACCCATTTTCCCTGCAATATCCGGAGAGCCATTCTGCAAAACCCGGCGGGTTCGCGAAATCGATTGCAGCCCGGACCGCCGGGTCTGTTTTCATGAGCGCTATGATGAGGCGTGCCATGTGGTCCGATGCCCCGAAGCAGACCTTGCCGGCAGCCTTTGGCATGCCATTGATCAGGGTTATCCGCCCATCAATGGCAAGGACTTCGTCAGGTGATTCTGCAAGAGGAGGGGCAAATACCATGTTGGTCCTGACCTCAGGGATCAGCGCAGCAAATTCCTGACATGATTCCAGTTCTTCGAGCGCGATCGTCATCCGTCCAAACATATCAATCTGGTCATCAAGGCCGGGTCGTGTCATGGTTCTTACCTATTCCTGTGATTAGTTTGTCGTGTCCTGTCCCGAAATAATTTCACAGGTTCTATTGCGTTGTCGGGACTTATGCAATTTTATTATTATAATATACTGTTAACTGGGAAAATTCAAAAAATTCTGAACTTCACAAAACCGGAATAAATGGGAAAGTGTATGTTCCATGTGTCACCGCACCAACAGCCAAACCAACCAAGGTGTATACAAAAATGATCACAACTATTCCTAAAATGATTGAACCGATATCGCCATCCATGAACGTATGATTTTGTTGCTACATAAAAAATATAGGGTAAAGTATCAATACAGCCCCTAAATTTTTTTCATTCCTACAATGATATTTTCGAAAAATTTTCGTAACCAAAACCGAATTGAAAAAAGTAAGTATTATTTTCCAAGCATCTTTGTTTATGTGATGAATTCTGTATGCAGGTCTATCGCTATATGGGGGGTCGCCACAGCGGTGGGGGCGAAGGCATTGCCGAAGCCCCCAGGAGCGTGAAAATAATTGATCTGTGTATCATTTACGGAAGATTTCTCTCTAAATGTCAGGGGCTAAAATAACACTTTACCCAAAATATATTGTATCAAAAAGATTACGGAACCCCCCGCCGACAAAGGACGGGTGGAGCGGTGCCACCCGTCCGACTCGGTGGGGGGAATTGGGGGGCGTTGGCTCGTAATACTTTGAGAAGATTATACCGTCTCAGTCCCGGTAGCCGATCTCCAGCATGAACAGATCATCGGGAACCACAACAGCCCCGGAAAATACGGCTTTTGCCTCGTTTGCGTGGTTTGCAGTATCCGTATACCGGGAACTGATATGGGTGAGGGCAAGGGTCCGGGCATGGACTGCCG
>JBAYMI010000215.1:0-4585 GCA_041663625.1 Methanoregula sp. | reverse complement strand
CCGCTCCATCAGCGAGCAGACAAGGTCGCGAAGTCCTTTTTCGAATTTCAGGTACGGTATCTCGGGATCGTGTTCGCGCAGGTCATCTTCGGTATTTTTCCGGACCGCGTTTTTCGGGGGCCGTACTGATCCGATACCCAGGCCGCGGAGGCCGGTCCGGCGCTCCACGAGCCGCGGGGTTGTCGTTATGTCTTCTGAACAGGTATTCTTCCTGTCGGATTCCATCCTATCACCTCACAGGTATGGCTGGTATTCTTCACTCGTTACCACAAAGGGCACCATACCCGTGACAATGGTACAGGAATCCCGGACCTTCCCCCGCATGCCGGGCTCAGCCGGTCGTTTCCGGAGGTAAGAGAACCGGGAGTCTTTACGGCGCTGTCGGGCGGGCCGGTGCTCCTGGCGTCACATCCATTATTTTCTCCTACCACAGCACTTCCGTGCATGTGATTACAAAAAGAATGACATCCTCAATTATATATTCAACTGATATTTTTGGATCGATGATTTATCTTTCTGGTTATATGGATTATTGGGGGATAGGATTCCCGTTTTTTATTCCCCCATACCATCGGCATTGCAACCATAATGCATTTAATCCTATACAAATAGCAGGATAAACAAAACCATCGGAGGAAGTTAATGAAACAGGAAACAATCCAGATAGTTACCCGGCGGCTGGCCTGATATCCAGCGATGGAACGTTCACCGGTCCGGACTTTGAAGTGATTCTGGAGTATGTCCATAACGCAAATGGTTCTGAAAAAGAGTTCGCGGGAGTGGACAATATCGGAGAAAGAAACGGATACTCCTTCGTGGTGATTCTCATGATACCGAAAAGCAGGGGGAAACGTCCTGCTGGCATCGGGAGATCCGCATGACAAACCCCTCATTGATCCGAATTATTTCGACGACCCATCTGATATGAAGAGGTTTATCAAAGGCGTTCGTTATGCAATGCAGCTCACCAAAACCCGGGCGCTTTTACCCTATACGGAAATTGTGCACCCGCCATGGACGCAAGCGATGCGGATATCGAGGCATTTATCCGCAGTGAGGCAAGCACCGTTTTCCATCCTGTGGGCACCGCACGTATCGGCAATCTCGAAAAAGACCCCATGGCTGTGGTGGATTCCCATCTGCGGGTCCGTGGAGTGGAAGGGCTGCGTGTTGCGGATGCCTCCATCATGCCGCAGGTAAATCGTGGGCATACCATGGCGCCGGTAACCTACATCGGGGAGATGGCTGCTCAGATCATTCAGTCGGAAACATGTCGACCGTAATAGTGTTCATTAACCGAAATGGATGGAGCGCAAACAGCCCGGACCGATGCAGGGGGTCTCACCCTGACGATGCGCAAGGATATTTTTACAGAGGAATATCTCGCGCAGATGGGACTTCTGAACGGCAACTTCAGGCAATCCCCCGTCCGCGGATGCAGAGATGAGCCTGCGGGTAAGCCGTATGTTTGAAAATATGGGTACGGTTTTCGGTATACCCTGCCGGATAATCCCGTCAAAAATCCCCGGGGCCCCGGAGACTTCGACTCCGGATGATTTGGCAAAAGTCCTGCCGGTAAACGGCAGGCCGGGGGGAGTTATTTGCGGTACCGGTGCAAGTTCCTGCTGTCCCAGAAAAGTTTCGTGTTGCCGTGTCAGGACCATTCAGCCGCGTATTTTCCCCGCTTCCTGTCCACGGAATCAGGATACGGGTACTGCAGGAGTTTCTTGCGATCCTTCGTGACATGGTAGTGGAAATGCCCGTACAGGTAGGTCTTCAGATATAAATGAAGGTCATCGAAGCGGCGTGCGGAGGTGAAGACAGACTGACGCGGGTCGTCCCGACAGGAGAGGTTACCCTCTTTGAAGAGCCGCACCGACAGATCGTAGTCTTCAAGAAGGGAGATATCCCGGTGGCCGCCGATTCGTTCGTATACGTCACGCTTCAGGGCAATATTCGGGCCGATCAGCCGGTAGAACTCGAAGACCTGTAAAAACTTGTACTGCGTCCTCCAGAGCTGGACGAGATCGGATTGCGGGGTTCTGTCGTAAAAGAGTACCGGCCCGGAACTGACATCGTAGCTCAGGTCCACGAGGTTCTCCCGTATCACCTCAAGCCAGTCCTTCCGGTAGAGTGTATCCGCATCGGTGAAGACAAGGATGTCACCGTGCGCAGCTTCCGCACCGTCGGCTCGCGCCCCTCCGATGCCGCTCCGCTTTTGGGGGACGATGAGATCAGCGTACTCATCAGCGACCTCCCCTGTGCGGTCGGTGGATCCCCCGTCCACCACGATGATCTCATAGGTGTCCCGTGCTACCGTCTGCCCGAGAAGAGAGCAGAGGCACCCGCCAATGTGTTCCTGCTCATTTAATGCTGGAATGATAACCGAGATCATAGCCTGACTTCTCCAGAATGCCGTATAAAAAATTGAATGGATGGATCAGTACCCGTGGAGCTCGGCCTCAACCTTTTGGAGGTTGGCTATACGCTTCTCCAGTGAGGGGTGAGTTGAAAAAAACTCTAAGATCCGGTTTCCCGTGAGAGCAGGAATAATGAAGAAGGCATTCGCACTCTCGACCTTTGCCTTGGGTTCTGGAGGGAGGGCATCCATCCGTCCGCTGATCTTCTTGAGCGCAGAAATGAGCGCCTGTGGATTGCGGGTAATATATGCACTGCCGCGGTCCGCTGCAAACTCCCGGTACCGGGAGATCGCCATGATCAGGAGCTCGGCGACAAAATACACAACAATCGCTACAACTCCCACAATAATCCAGGGAGACACTCCTTCGTTCTCCCGGTCGAACAGCGCCCCATAAAGGAAGTTCTGCATAATGATGGATGCAATCATCGCAACGAAACTCGCAAGGGTCATGGTGAGGATATCCCGGTTTTTCACATGCGAAAGTTCGTGTGCAAGGACTGCTTCCAGTTCGTCTTTGGTTAGAAGCCGCATAATCGAATCCGTACACGCAACGAGCGCATGCTTCGGGCTTCGGCCGGTCGCAAACGCGTTCGGCACCGGGCTTGGCATTATCGCAATCTTTGGCATCGGGAGATCAGCCTCCTTACAAAGACAGTTCACCATCCGGTATAAATCCGGGTATTCGTTTTCCTGGACTATTCGTGCCCCGGTGCTCCAGATCACGAGTTTTTCTGAAAAGAAGAATTGTATACATGCCATTACTACTGCGAGCAAGACTACAAATATTGCCGAAACACCCAGCCTCATCAGTACTGCCATGAAGACCAGGTAGACGATGATGAGAAGGGCCCCGGTCAGCCATAAGCGAAGGGTAAGCTCCCAGTCACGTTTCCATTTCATAACAAATAGCATTACATTTTCGCTATATTAAATCGTTGGTAAGTTATTTTAACTCAAATTAATATAAATTAACTGTGAGTAAATGTACGGGCAGGACAAACAAAGATGGCGGGGGTTGAAGTGGTTCAGCACCACCATCATCTCCTTAAGCCCGGACCGTACCATCACAACAAAGGATCCCGAATACGGATTGGTTGGCTGTCCCTCGACCTCGTCTTCACATATTCTTCCATTGACCTCCCACCAACCCAGGGAGGGTCAGGGGCACACCGGTTCGCGTCAAGCACGATGTGGCGGATCCGTGCAGGTGCCCGCATACTCACGGTGCCATTGACAGGTTCGAGTGCGAATCTCTTCTTTTCAAAGCCGAGCATCTTAAGGTTCTTTCCCGGGAGGAATGTCTGGACCTCGTACTCGACAGGATTGAGACCTCCTCCGCGTATCTTCCTGATCACTATAGTAAACAAGTCTTCACAAAGGGGAATACGTGAAAAAGGTTTTCGTGCATTCGCGAGAATGAGCGGACATGACGGGATTCTGCGGTAGTCCCGGATCCCGACAGGAAATTACCGCCTGATATCAGATTCGATCAACAGGTATCTCTCCATGGCCTCAATCCAGATCTTCTTTACTGTATTGCTATCCATCTCCAAGAATCGGAAACTGGTGAGCATCCCCATGGTCATCGCAAGGATCATATAGTTCGCCGCATCAGGGTCCACTTGTGGCGGCAGTTCTCTTTTGGATTTCAGACGAACAAGACAGTCACGGAGAAGAATCCGACTCTTGTCAAACAGGTGGACAAATTCCTCAGGGTGTTTTGGGTCTGGAGATGGCCGGGATGGCAGGAGGAAGAAGATATTCGCATAGGGTTTCTGCTGCTCAAAGAGCAGTTCGGCCAGATTCTGAATAATGTGGTGGATATCATCACTCTGCGTCAGTATTTTTTCAAGCCCGGCATGGATGTTCTCGGCCACTTCGTGGATAATCGCGCGCAACAGCGCCTCCCGGTTATCGAAGTAACTGTACAGAGCGGGTTTGGAAACACCGACATTCTGGGCAATTGCCTCCAGGGTCACTGCATCCCACCCCTTTTCCGCGGCTACCTCAAGAGCTCCGGCAATGATTTTTTTCCTTGCGTCCTCGTGCGCATTGATTCGTGGCATGCTCATCTCTTTGTTGGGTTCAACGGCATATTCATATTTCGTCCCTATCGGTTATTAATTTGCCGTTAAATTGTCTTAACAAACATTAAATAATCTT
>JBAYMI010000214.1:0-4600 GCA_041663625.1 Methanoregula sp. | reverse complement strand
CTCCATCCCTCCGCAATCCAGATCTTCCACCCGTTCGTCTTCGACAGGTCACCCGGCCCAAAAATAATCCGCGTGATCGCCCGTGGCGATCCGCTGCCGGATGACTGCGCTGCCGTGATCGTGGATGAAAGTCACGGGGGAGGAAAACCATTTGACGCGGATCATGCAAAAGAGGCCGTGAAGCGATCGCACGTGCCGGTCATTCTCGCCGGAGGCCTGACTCCGGCAAACGTTGGCAGGGCGATTTGCGAGGTCCATCCCTATGCGGTGGACGTGGCAAGCGGGGTTGAGGAATCGCCGGGGATCAAGGACCATACAAAAATTGAGGCGTTCATCGCCGCATGCAGGAATTTCTGATATGACAAAAAAAGGACGATACGGGAACTATGGCGGACAATACGTCTCGGAAACGCTGATGACTGCGCTGATCGAACTCGAAGCTGCCTATGAAAAAATCCAGGGAGACCAGACGTTTGCGGCCGAACTGGCTGCACTCCAGACAGAGTACGCCGGCAGGAAAACGCCGCTCACCTTCTGCCCGAACGCTTCCAGGGAACTGGGGTGTCGGATCTACCTCAAGCGGGAAGACCTCGTGCACGGCGGTTCGCACAAGCTGAACAACACGCTCGGGCAGGCGCTGCTCGCAAAACGCATGGGCAAGAAACGGCTGATCGCCGAGACCGGCGCCGGCCAGCATGGCGTGGCAACTGCTATCATCGGGGCTGCCTTTGGCATACCGGTCGAGGTCTACATGGGGGAGGTAGATACGAAACGGCAGGCGCTCAATGTCTTCCGGATGGAACTGATGGGTGCAAAAGTCATCCCGGTTACCTCCGGAACACGTACCCTCAAGGATGCCACCAACGAGGCGCTGCGCGACTGGGCGGCGAACGTGAGGGATACCTATTACCTGATCGGCTCGGTTGTCGGGCCGCACCCCTATCCCATGATGGTGCGGGATTTCCAGTCAGTCATCGGGAAAGAAACACGGGAACAGGTGATGAAAAAAGAAGGGCGGCTGCCGGATACGATCGTTGCCTGCGTGGGCGGCGGATCGAATGCCATGGGCATCTTCTACCCGTTCGTCAAAGACGATGTGGAACTGATCGGCGTTGAAGCCGGCGGCAAAGGGATCGAAACCGGGGAGCACTCGGCCACGCTGTCCGCAGGAGAGCCGGGCGTGCTGCACGGCGCGTTCTCGTATCTGCTCCAGGATGAAAACGGGCAGGTGCTGCCCACCCACAGTATCTCGGCAGGGCTTGACTACCCGGGCGTTGGCCCCGAGCATTCGATGCTGAAGGACAACGGGCGGGTCACGTATGCTGCGGCCAATGATCCGGAGGTACTCGATGCGTTCCGGTTCCTCTCCCGCACGGAGGGGATCATCCCGGCGCTCGAATCTGCCCATGCAGTTGCATACGTGATGACGAACCGTGACCGGTTCGACCGCGACGATATTGTCGTCATCAACCTCTCAGGCCGCGGGGACAAGGACGTTGCTGAAGTGGCCCGGATGCAGGGATGTGCGGTATGAGCCGGATTGACCGGGTGTTTGAGAAACGGGGGACGACAGCGTTCATCGGGTTCGCCGTTGCAGGAGACCCTGATGAGGCGACTTCACTCAGGATCGCAAAGGCGCTCATCGATGGCGGGACGGACATCCTCGAACTCGGGGTGCCGTTCTCCGACCCGGTTGCCGACGGGCCCATGATCCAGCGGGCGGACGACCGGGCGCTGGCTGCCGGGACAACCCCGGATACGATCTTCAGGATCGTGAAAGGTGTCCGGGCGTACTCCGATGTCCCGCTCGTCTTCCTCACCTACTACAACATCGTGCACAAGCGGGGTATCGAGCGGTTCTACCGCGAAGCCCGCGAGGCCGGTGTTGATGGCATCCTCGTTGCAGATATGCCGGTAGAAGAGTCCGAAGAGGTCACGGAAGCTGCTACACGGCACGGGATCGATCCCATCTTCCTCATAACCCAGACCACCGGCGACGACCGGATCGGGAAGATCGTGAAAAAGTCACGCGGATATCTCTACCTGGTCTCCGTGCTGGGTGTCACCGGGGTAAGGGATCAGGTCTCAACAGGGGCCATCGATCTCCTGCACCGGGTCCGCCGGCACACGGATCTCCCGCTGGCCCTCGGCTTTGGTATATCAACGCCGGAACATGCGAAAACGTGCGCCGCTGCCGGAGCCGATGGCGTGATTGTCGGGAGCGCGATCGTGGATATCGTTGAGCGGAACCTCGACAATCCCGGAGTCATGGAACAGAGACTCCGGTATTACGTCATGCAGATGAAACAGGCAACCGGTTCCACAAGGCGGCCTTAAACCCCCGTTACCCATCTTTTTTATCCCGTGCCTGCCAACGGTATCGTGGATTTTATCATGATGTCCAGAACCAGTATTTTTGTTATCCTTGGAGCCTGCCTCGTAGCAGGACTTCTCATTGCAGGATGTACGAGCACACAGCCGCAGGCTGCGGTCCAGACCACTGCAACCCCGGCACCGGCAACACCTTCGGCAGCCGCCACTCCGGCAGCCGTAACAACCGAGGGTATGGCAAACCCGGCGTCCGTCAACTGTGTCTCCCTCAACGGAACCATTGATATCAAAAAGAACGCTGATGGCGGGGAATACGGCATGTGCACCTTTACCAACGGCACCTCCTGTGAGGAATGGGCGCTCTTCCGCGGCGAGGGATGCACGTCCGGTGTCTCCAACGCACCTGTTGCAAATGTAACTGCCCCCAATACAACTGCTCCGAAGGATGTTCCGGCAGGATCCGCGGGCATGGCGAACCCTGCCTCGGTCAACTGTGGAAAGGTCGGCGCTACGTCCGAGATCAAGACCGCCTCTGACGGCAGCCAGTACGGCATGTGCACCTTTACCAACGGTACCTCCTGTGAGGAGTGGGCACTCTTCCGCGGAGAAGGCTGCAAAGCATACGTTCCGACAGCAGCAACCAATGCTTCGAAGTAATCCGGAAAACAGCTGAAATCTTATTCCACCGCATCCCCGCGGTACCCGTGTGCCGCGAGGATTGTGGTAACTTTTTTTACCCACGCAGGATCATTTGCCCCGGCGGGATGTGCATGGGGTGTAGCCGCGATCTCTTCATTCCAGAGCCGTGCAAGGGCTTCATCAGAGGTACTGATCCCGCCGGCCCCGATCACTTTTCCCGCAATGTTCCCGCTGCCATCGTAGACCAACATCCGGTAGCACCGGAACTCGCGGCAGACCGGGGGACGGGAGGAATAGATGGCGCAGGCAAAGCCGTCGCCGCTTCGCGAATGGCAGAGGAACGGGCAGGATCGTTTCCCGGTGAGGGGTTGCCCGGAGTATCGATCTGATACTTCATCTGCATATTCCGCATCAACATGCACCGGGAAGAGGTCCCGGGTCAGGGAATACCGGCAATAGTAATCGCGGTCATTCAGCTGGCGCTCAATGGTGATGAACGAGCCAAAACTTGAACAGCATTTTCCACAGAAGTCGCAGGTGAATAGTGCCATAAATGATCGTTCGTTTGACGGGCAGGCTGATAAAAAAATGGGTGTGATACATCAATCCGCCGATGCGGAGAAACGGGTTGTGGAGAACCGGCAGCAGCAGAAGCAATTCCGGCGAACGTATTTGAGGTCTGCTGCTGACATCACTTTCGGTTAAATCCCGGACCATGCAATACCAGGAGCATCCGACAATGACAAAGCCAAAGATTCTCTTCATCTGCACGGCAAATGCTGCCCGCTCCCAGATGGCTGAAGGGCTGCTCAGGACCCGGTACGGTGACCTGTACGAGGTATACAGTGCCGGCACCCGCCAGTCGAAGGTGAGTGTACGGGCTGTTGCGGTGATGCAGGAGATCGGTATCGACATCTCCCACCACTATTCAAAAACCGTCGATGATGTATCAGGGATTTCCTTTGATCTCGCCATTACATTGTGTGACAACGCCCACGCGATCTGCCCGGTTGTCCGGAATGCAAAAAAAACGATCCACCAGGGATTCGATGACCCGCACCTGGTTCCCGGGACTGACGAGGAGATCCTGAACGGGTACCGCAGGGTCAGGGACGAGATCGCAGCATGGATCGATACCACATTCGGGACCGCGGACACAGGATAATCCCGGGTTACCCCGGACAACAACATTGATGAGATACCGTCGCGTTCATTGAATCAGGGTCCGGTAACGATGAAACGGGCAAAGAAGGCAGATATTTACGCAGAGTCCCTTGAACTTCACCGTAAGCACAGGGGTAAGATCGAAGTCTACTCCAAAGTGCCCGTAACCAACCGACATGAACTCTCCCTTGCATACACCCCGGGCGTTGCCGAGGTCTGCCGGGAGATCCACAAGAACAAGGATCTCGCATACAAATACACCCTCAAGGCCAACACCATTGCCATCGTGACCGATGGATCACGGGTACTCTCGCTGGGAAACATCGGGGGGTATGCCGCAATTCCCGTGATGGAGGGAAAAGCCCTCCTGTTCAAGAAGCTGGCCGGGATCGATGCGTTTCCCCTCTGTTTTGAGCGCTACCACATGGAATTTGCTGATGATATCAGGAATATCGCGCCGGTCTTT
>JBAYMI010000213.1:0-4633 GCA_041663625.1 Methanoregula sp. | reverse complement strand
CGGCACCCCCCCCAAACCCGGTTCTCCGACGTGAAACGGGCGATCCGGATCAGTACCGGCAGCCAGTCGCCGCGTCCAGCACCCTTTGGCACCCCCCTCCCGTCCCGCAGAACAACGCTATGAGCCTCTTTTTACTGGGTGGTTTTCGCGGTTTCCTCATGAAAACCGGAAAATCCGGAATTGCGGGAGATCGTCCCCTGTAATAGTGCTAAATAGTGCTTTTTCCGGGCACAGTTTACCCTCATTTATGCCAATCCGAGGCTATTTTGGTGAAATCTCAAAACAATAGTGTCGGTTTTTCGTGAAATAGTGTCGGTCGGACCCCCGGGCAGGGCAATCGGGGGCTGAAATGACCTCTGTCTGGTCCAGGTCAAAATACAGCTCCCGGGCGGGTCGTGATCGTCCCTGACGGTCCCCCAACGTCGTATAAGTGTCCGTGATTCAAAAGCGATCGGATGTTCATTCTTCTTACTCCGGTGACGTGCGATTCCCCCCGCATATCCGGGAGTCGCCGCAACGCATCATCCGATTACCGCCGGGCCCGGCCCGCAATGACAAACCTTGCGAACCGGTAAATACACAGCACAAACTCCGTTGGCGTTTTTCCGCGTAAGGCTTCGCATCACATAATTTATTTTTCAATTCTGCAAAAAATTTTAAAAAATACCGGTAACGCCCGGAAAAATTTTGGATCTATCCGGAAATTTCCCGGTACAGTCCTGCTGCACAAAGATTATCGCTCTCAATGCTGCACAGTGTATTACCATTCACGGATGTGACCGTAATGCTTGTCAAATTTGAGATTTATTCTGATGGCAAATACTGGTGCGGCCGGGGCATCGGTGTCGATATTTTCACGCAGGGAAAAACCCTCGATGAGCTGATGGCAAACATCCGTGAAGCAGTTGAACTTCACTTTGAAGATGAACTGGGCAAAGGAGAGAGTATCCGTATCCTTTCAATTTCTGAGACCGAGGTAGGTACTGTTGCCCGGGCCGCCGGTTGTTAGCGGAAAAGATCTCATCAAAGTCTTTTCGCGGTTGGGATATGTTCTTGCCAGGCAGCAGGGCAGTCATGCCCAGCTCAAATGCATCACATCGTCTCCGGCGAACATACTCTTACGATACCCCTGCACGATGAGATTGCACAGGGTACTCTGAATGATATTCTTTCGAAGGTTGCTGTCTAAAGAAATATCAAAGGATGAATTGATCCGGATGCTCAGGTAAGCCTCAGGTTGTTTTCCTGGTGCCTGCCGGCCGCGTACTGGCATAGTGACCGACGTCCAGTATGATGGGCAGATCCTCCGTGCCCAGCAGGTGCAGCATTTGCTTATGCAGGGAGATTGTCCCGTTGCACAATGAAGATGGCGTTGAGTGAATTTTTTTTGCACATACCATTTGTTTCGTGAGGATGATTCATGCCCGTATCCTTTGAAAATATTTCCCTGGCGGGTTTAGTATTTTTTTAAGGTGATTAGGTAAAGTCCACCACTAACCCATGGTTAGTATTGAGCCATCAGGATTTTTTTTTAGATTTGCGCTCCGGAGAACACAAAAAATGCAGCCCCCCTCTTGCGCCTCCTGTCCCCCGAGGGGAACGGGGCGCATTGAGATGCCTCGGCATTACCTTAATCGGGGGCACACACAGGTACAGGTAATACGGCACATCGCAACCGGGGGATGCCCGGGCGGCGGGGGCGGAGGCTTGCCGGATCCCCCAAGAGCGGCAATGAAAATTTTGTTTCAGGTTTATCGTACTTTTGGTGGATGTTACACAATCACCTTTTTTAATAACAACACGGTTGACGCTGAATAATTAAAATGAATGATTACTCTTTCCTGCAGAAATCTTCGAACCTCTCCCCCCCGGTGCCGGTCTTACTGCGTCACCGTCACGTTCTCGACCAGGACCGCAAGGTTCGGTTCGATATATCCTGATGGCAGCGGGCAGGTGACCTGGGTGACGCGGGTCACGTGGCCGCCGGCTGAAAGCCCCCCGAGATCTATGGGTTCCCTGCAGACCCTGTACCCCTCGTAGTAGACATTCGCCGATGCCGTCACTTCCCGGGTGTCCGCAGTCCCGGCATTTGCGGCCTCAGCGTGCAGGACCAGCGGTACCGGAAATGTTGTGCTGTTCCACCTCTCCGGGTGTCCTGTACTGTTATACCCCTCCGGGTACGTCCAGTACCCGTTCACATCGATATGCGGGAGACCGGTTGGGGGTGTTGTTGCATTGGATGCGGGCAGGAGGGTCTGTTCGCTCACGAGCGTTATCGTGATCCCTTCCATCCCCCCTTTCACGACCGTAACGGGGTACGTCGCGGACTCGTAGCCGCTCATGCGGAACTCCAGCGTATGGTGGCCGGCCGGGACCGGAGAAAGGGCCGCGGGGGTGGGGCTCCAGTATTCGCCATCGATATAAACCTCCGCTCCTGCCGGTACTGAGGAGACATGGAGTGTGCCGTTCCCCGGTGATACCGGCGATTGGGAGGAAGTACTGCATCCGGCTGATACGATTGCAAGTACGATCACGAGGAGGACAAGGGTTACTATGGGCTGGTTGCTGGACATGTATATATTCCTGAGATATTCCCTATGAAAGAGCCGCTATAAAAATATTGATATTTTATTTTTGGGCCGGACGTTTTTCTCGTATACCGGCATTTTTTAAAGAAATGCAATGTGAAAGCCAGAAACCGTTGTCTTTTTACATTCACGCCAGGATAAGCGCATCGAATGATATTTTTTTAGGGTAATGTACTATTTCAGCCCCTAAATCCAAGAAGGATTTACGGAGTGAAAAATGGTAAAAATTGCATACCCAAAATGCAATGCGAAAAAGTATATCCGTTTTGGACCGGAAAACACTGACGCTCCAGGGGCTTCGCCCCGCCGCTATGGCGCCCCGGTTGCGATAGTGCTGTATTACCTGAATCGGGATTTTAGGTAATACTGATGAATCGCATGCGCCCCCGCCCCCAATGGGGGCAGGGTTGGCGCAAGGGGGGGCGGACTATTGTCAGAGCTAGATGTTAGGGGATAGATTGGTACTCTACCCTTTTTTAAATGGCACACAACTGATTGTTAATAATGCAAAGAACAATTTAATTTGGGTTCGAATTTCCCTGGCAGCATACTATTCTCATGGTTCGATTCCTGTTTTAAAGATGAAATCCTGTCCGCGCGACAGAACCGGTGCCACGGTGCCGGAGAGTGCCGGCCCGGTATTCGTGCTCACCAGAATTCCCGTGGGATCAGAGAGCATCCGGGCGATCGCAAGGATCGTAACCATGAGCAATCCCCGACGACGGCAGGTAGAACGGCGAATTCAAAGATCACCTTAAAAGACAGGGTATCAGGCCCCTCCTGGCCAGAGTGAAGCATCCCCGGACGAACGGATAAGTGAGAACGGTTTTCCGGGAGGTTACGAGAATCACCGGTCAGCATTTCGTTTATTCGAAGTTTTACCGGCTGGTACAACGATACAGGGATATTTTTAAGAAGGAAAAAAACTAATCTGAACCAGCCAAAGGCGTTGCGAGGTGATTATATGCCAACGAGTAAGAAACAAATGGTAAAACTGAACCAAGTGAAGAAGGCCAAAGCAGAAGAGCTCTCGAAGCAGGCGGCTGCGGGTAGCCAAGAGGCCAAGAAGAAGCTCAAGAAGCTTGAGAAAAAGCTCAAGTGAGCTGCCTGGAATTTCCAGCTATTTTATTTTCCTTTTAATGGCTGATATAATCGAATATCCCTATGCCAGTCGCAAAATGCCCGTATCTCGAGGGTAGCGGAAGGCTCACGTTCCAAATTCTATGCTCTGCTGAAACCTTTTTTTTTTGCAGAAATGATAGCTCCCCTCCCCAACGAACTTTTTATCCGGTAAGGCAAACTGCAATTTTTATATTAGCATGAGTTTAAGCACTCGCTCGTCTCATGTGAGGTTATGCTTGAGGAGTTCTGTGAAGGAAAGCACTGCGATCAGTACATCCATTCAGAGGGTGGGTTGTTCCCCCGGTGTCTCATGGTACAGAGAGAATTATCCCGGGTTGGTGCGTGTCCTCTTCGCTATGACAGGATTGTTGCAAAGGCGGGCCCGGAAGTAAAAACACTTTCCCGCAACGAAGTCAAAGGCGAACCAAAAAGAAACAAAGGGTTTACCCTCAGAACGAAATGATCTGCATGTTTGGACGGTCGAAACGATCGCAGATGAATCTCTCCACCTCCTCCCTGCTCCATTGAGCGTCTCGGCGACAGCATCGAATCGCCGCCGGGCATGCGCAGGAATTCTCCACGGCACCCGGGAAACCCGGTGTCCCGTTGCAGTTCGTCATCTGCCCGGGAGCCGGCTATTTTCCCGGCGAACCAGAACAGATCCGGGATCTCCGGGTCCGGGAGATCACCTGGACGAACACCTCTCTCTGCGGGTGAAGGGAATCCGGATGGCCCACCTTTTTAATGCGTGAAAGCTAACCTGCGTTCCATGCAGGATCCGGACTCTCCACCAAAGGTCATGCGTACCTGCCCCTCCTGCAAGAGGCAAGTCGAGCCCGGTTTTAAATTCTGTGAAACCTGCGGGACGCGGATACCTGAACTGTTAACCTGCAGCAAATGCGGTACCCAGTTCATAACGCCGT
>JBAYMI010000212.1:0-4640 GCA_041663625.1 Methanoregula sp. | reverse complement strand
TCCACCAGCGCAGGGATCTCATTGGCTGCCCTGAACGTGTAAAAATGGATCATCCCGTCCCTGCCGGCATAGGGTGCGAGGGTGTCGAGAATCGCGTCCATGCCATAGGGAGTGGGGATGATGATCCGGTCAAAGCGCTGATTATTCAGGAGTGATGTATCGCGTGCATCCCCGTTGACAGGGGTAATCTTCTCCCGGACCTGGTTCAGCGCGATGTTCTCCCGTAACCATGCGTATGCCTCGGGGTTCTGTTCAATCGCAACAACCCGGGCGCCTCTCGCGGCGGCCGGGATGGCAAAGGGTCCGACCCCGCAGAAGGGGACAAGGACCCGTTCGCCCGGCTCGACCTGTCCGGTCACCCGCATTCTCTCGTAGGCCAGGTGGCTGTTGAAGAACACCTTCGTGACGTCAAAACGGTACTGGAACCCGAACTCCCGGTACCGGGTGATCGTGGTGTCGCCGACCAGGACCTCGTAACTGGCAGTCCGGGCATCCGACCTGACCTTCTGCACCTTGTTGAGCACCGTGTAGATATTTTTCCTGCCGGTCAGGATTGTTTCGGCAATGATCTTCTTGTAAGCCGTAAGTTCAGGAGGAATCGTGACGATGGCGATATCCCCGATCACATCGAAATGGCCGGAGAAACGGCTGAGGGCATCATCCGGAACGGATCCCTTCAGAAGATCTTTGAGGTGCATGGTCCGGAGAAATATACGGCAGGACACCCTATAAAAAACACACTGGCCCGGGATGAGGACGTTACCCGGGGCGTGGGATCATCAGTCCTTTGGGCCCTAAACGGGAATGACGCCAGCAGCCCAGAAAATCTCGTACCCTGCAAGAGCTGCACAAAAAACCGCTGAAAAGAAGAGGACAAGGGCGATGTTGGTTGTCTTCTCTTTGGGGGTCATCTGCGACCATTGAGGCTTCTGGCATTTTGCTGCATACCCGATAATGAGGCCGGCAATCGTTCCGGCAAGGATACCCAGCGCGAGGATCATAAGGAGATCGAACGTGTTCATGCTCTCTCTCCTAACCGGTTGCCTGTTCTCGGATATAAATCCCTGTCGCACCCAGCCGGGTACGATGCCGGGGCAGGGTGCGGGCGTGGAATACTGGTTATGGCGATCGCGGCCGGAGACAGATCATGGCTGCTGCCAGCATGAGCGCAACCAGGGTTCCCGCCAGAAGGCCCGGGGCTTTCACCGGCAACGTGGGGATGATCGAGACGGGAGAGAGCTGGATCACCAGCGGGCTGGTCATGCCGGCAGTAACCGCAACCTGCTGCTCAACGGGGACATACCCGTCCAGTGCAAGGGCAACCGTATGGTTGCCCGGCAGTACGTTCGGGAGGGTGACCGGGGATATACCGGCATCGGCACCATCGAGCGATACCCGTGCACCGGCCGGGGTTGAGTTGACGATGATCGTCCCGCGCTCTGCGGGGAGCGTGGCACTGATCTCCCCGCGTTCACCGGATCCAAGGGTGACCTTAACCGAATAGGGCGTATATCCGAACTTCGAGACCGAGACCTCATAGGTTCCCGGCTCAATGTTCTCCACTACGAGAGGGGTCTTCCCCTGGTACTGGCCGTTAATGGAAACGGATGACTCATTGGGCTCCGAACTGATGGCAAAAGAACCCGGGGTTACCTGGGTTATCGTTACCGCCGAATTCACGGAAATGGTGGGTGATCCCAGGGTAACGGAGATCGTGGCATATTCAGCATTCTGCAGGTTTGACCGATCACTCGGACTGTTCACAACCCAGATCGTGTACGTCCCGTCATCGAGGTGCCCGTTGAGACTGTTCGTGTGCCATTTGTAACTCCAGCTGTCATCCTCGCCAGTCACCGAGACCGTGGTAAAACCACCCTGATCTGCACGCTTGGTGATGTCGTTGAGAGCAACCCCGTTCACCGGGAGGTTGGGGCCGGTCAGGAAGAGATACACAGTATTGCTGGTCGGGGAATATCCCGAGAGCGGGATGGTATCCCCGGAATATGCCTGGATACCCACTCCCGCCGCAGTACCCACAAGGAACAGGCAGGCTGCCAGGACCAAGACATAATAGGGAAATCGCTTGACGAGGGACATAATACCAACAGGTATTTTCACTTCAAGTCTCATTAATCCTTACAATTAATCTTGTAAAAAAACCAAAAAAACAACGCAAAAACGCCCTGCGGAACAAATCAATAGCATAATACACAATCCAGACAGAGTTTCAGGTATCCGCCTGGTTGTGATACATGCCGGGTACACGCAGGGATGCGTGCGTGATCTGCCCGGGGATTGTGGCGTCATATGATCCTTCAGTATTCAGCATGGTTCATCCCGTTTCTTATATCGGCTGTCATGATGACGGCACTTGCGGTCGTTGGCTGGAGGCACCGGCAGAACGCGGTTGCACGTGCATTCACCCTCCTTGTCAGTTGTGCAGCGATCTGGTCGCTGGGATCCGCCCTCCAGACAATAGCCGGGGACTTCCAGACTTCATATATCATTACGATTTTCAACTACCCGGCAATCATTACACTTCCCGTTGCGCTCCTGCTCGTGGTCTTCTGCTATGTCGGCCTTGAACAGTACGTCACCCTCAAAACGGTTCTCATCTCCATGATCATCCCGGCCATTACCGTCGTTGCAATCGCCACCAACCAGGTTCACCACCTCTTCTATACCGGTTTTGTCCCCGGGATTGCCGAAACAACCGTCCACTGGCAGTATCTCCACGGTCCCCTCTTCTGGATGGTCTCGGCGTACGGGTACCTGATCATGCTGGCAGCCCTCTGCCTGATCGTGCGCCAGATCCTCATCACCAAGACGGTATTCCGCCAGCAGCTCTTCTTCCTCCTCCTCGCAGGCCTCATTCCCGTATGCGTAAACATCGCCTACACATTTTCACTCCCGCCGTTTCCCCCCCACTTCCCGCTTACCGCGATCAGTTTCTCCCTTGCCGGGGCAATCCTTGCCCCGGGGATTCTCCGGTTCCAGCTCCTCTCCCTGACCCCTGCCTCCTACCCGCTCATTTTCTCCGCGATGAATGACAGTGTCATTGTCATCAATACAGAAGAAAAGGTGACCGACATCAACCCCATGGCAGAGCGGATGCTGGAAATCTCCGGAACCAACGTCATCGGAAAATCCGCATGGGATGTCTTCCCGGATCTGGTACCCCTTCTGGACCGGACATCGACACCGGCAGGTAATGAAATCCATACGGAGATCTCGCTTGAGATCCACGACAACACCTGTTATTTCGACGCCAACAGCATTCCTCTCCCTGCACGGGAGGGGGCCTCACCCGGGCGTCTTATCCTGCTTCATGATATCACCGGGCAGAAAAAGCGAGATGAGGCCCTCCGCGAGAGCGAACGGAGATTCCGTGAACTCGTGGATCTGCTCCCGGAGATTGTCTTTGAATCCGATCTTGCCGGCAGGTTCACCTATGTCAATGACAACGGGCTCCGCTTTTTCGGCCATACCCGTGAGGATCTTGAGCGGGGGCTGGACATACAGTCCCATCTCATTCATGAAGACCGGGATCGGGTCAGACGTGATATCGGATTGAGGATCGCGAGCGGGGAGAAATCCATGGGGGGCGAATATACGGTAATGAAGCGGGACGGCACGCGGTTCCCCGCCCTTGTATTCACAACCTGTGTCATGCGGAACGACCGCTGTACCGGCATCCGCGGCATCCTTATCGATATCACCCAGCAGAAAAAGTCAGAATACGCCATCCAGCAGGCAATGAAAAAACTCGAACTGCTCAACAGCATCACCCGCCACGACATCATCAACAAACTGACCGCTCTCTCAGCGTACCTCGAACTGGCCCATGATGAACAACACGACACGGTTACTGACACCTATCTCGAACGGTGCTCCGAGATTGTCGGGTCTGTCAACGAGCATGTCGAGTTCATGCGCGATTACCAGGAGATTGGGATCCGTTCCCCAGTCTGGCAGGACCCGGCTATAGCCATCCAGCGGATAACCGGAACCAGCGGTTTCTCCGGCATCCGTATCACTCCACCTCCCACAGGATGGGAGATCTACACGGACCCGCTCTTTGACAAGGTGATCTATAACCTCATAGACAATGCCATCCGGCATGGTGGAAGCGCAACCTCGATACAATTTACCCTCCAGGAAATTCCGGGGGGCCTCCTTCTCGTGTACGAGGATAACGGTGCAGGGATTTCACCGGAATACAAGGACACCCTGTTCCAGAAAGGATTCGGGAAGAACACGGGTCTTGGGCTGTTCCTTTCCCGGGAGATACTGGAGATAACCGGCATTTCCATCAGGGAGACCGGCATACCGGGGCAGGGTGCACGGTTCGAGATGCTCATTCCCAGGGGAGGGTATCGGAAAATCCCCCTGCCGATGCAGGATTGATAATGGGTCCTGAACGCGTTGATTGGAACCCGGATCATGGGAATCTATCCCCGGTCCAGCATTTCTTAATACCGCCGAGACCAACGGAGAAGTAACCACCATGATCAAGACCCGGGACATTGCACTCTTCATTGCCCTCCTTGCCGGATTCCTGACGCCGTTCGACCTCTCCGCGGTCAACATCGCCCTCCCGAGCATCGGAGAAGAATACGCGATGGATGCCATCGAGATGA
>JBAYMI010000211.1:0-4651 GCA_041663625.1 Methanoregula sp. | reverse complement strand
CAGTATATCGTCGTATCCGATGACCTTGTTGCGAAGTTTGCAGCCAACCCCTCATCCGGTAAGGCGCCCCTTGCGGTCGCATTCACGGACCGGTCCACCGGCAGCCCCTCATCATGGTCATGGGACTTTGGCGACGGGATCACCGCAACTGAGCAGTACCCCAGCCATACCTTTACCAACGCTGGTTCCTATGATGTGAACCTCACCATCACCCGGGGTACGGAAACCGCTTCGTCAATCCAGACCCTGAATGTCGGCGGCGTCCCCAACACCGATTTCGTTGGTGCCCCGACCCAGGTGAACCCCAATGAGAAAGTCCAGTTCACCGATCAGTCAACGAATGCACCCACCGCATGGGCGTGGGACTTCGGCGACACTGCATCCTCAACCCTGCAGAACCCGTCCCATGTATACCAGATAAAGGGTATCTACACGGTCTCGCTGACTGCACGGAATGCAAACGGCAAGGACACCGAGACCAAGACCAGTTACATCAACGTCGGTATGCCCCCGACTGCTGAGTTTATACCGGTCATCGTGCCGTACCAGCAGTACAAGGTGCCGATGACGGTTGGATTCGTTGACCAGTCAACCGGCATGCCAACCTCGTGGGAGTGGAATTTCGGTGACGGTGCAACGTCCGCCGAGCAGAACCCGACCCACAACTATGCGACCGAGGGAACCTATACCGTTACCCTGACCGTCAAGAACTCCTTTGGTTCCGACACCAAGATTCGCCAGAACCTTATCACGGTCGGTGGCGGTGCAGCGGTAGATTTCGCTGCTGACCAGACCACCGTTGGTGTCGGCAGGATCGTCTCCTTTACGGATCTTTCGAGCAACAACCCCACGAACTGGGTCTGGGACTTCGGCGACGGTGTGACTGGTACTGGTGCAAACCCGGACCACACGTACCGCGCAACCGGCGTTTATGACGTGACCCTCACGGCATCGAACCCGTCCATGACCAACTCGCGGACCAAGAACCAGTATATCACGGTCCTCTCCATCCCCAGGGCAGACTTCATTGCCGACAAGACCCGTGGCGGCGCCCCCATGGCTGTCGCCTTCTCGGACAAGTCCACCAATGCACCCACCACCTGGAGCTGGAACTTCGGCGACGGTGCAACGTCCACCGAACAGAACCCGATCCACACCTACACAACCCTTGGTGTCTACTCGGTCTCCCTGACTTCAACCAACAAGGATGGTGCCGACACCATGACCAAGGCGAATTACATCGTGACGACCCTTGCACCGGTTGCTGAGTTCAAGGCAGACCGGCAGATAGGGAAGGCACCGTTCGTTGTCGAGTTCACCGATCTCTCAACCAACGCCCCGACCTCGTGGAAGTGGGACTTCGGCGATGGCACGGAGTCATCCGAACAGAACCCGCGCCACATCTACCTGCGCGAAGGCACCTACGATGTCAGCCTCACTGCAACCAACCAGTACGGCAGCGACACCATGTTCAAGACCGGATCAGCAGCCACCACAACGGTAGCTGCTGTGGTCACCACCGACGTCGCAACGGCAGTGCAGACCCAGACACCGGAGACTCTTCCAACTGCAGCAGCACCTGCAGAAAAACCCACCACCCAGGCACCCCTGCCGGTGGCAGTCTCCGTGATCGCAGCAGCATTTGCCATGATCGCAATCGCTGTTGTCCACAGGAAATAATTCTCTTTTTTCTCCCCGGTTTTTATCTGCCGGGAAATTTGTTCGTTCAGAAGAGTTTGCCGTGATGCAGACGTATGATTCCGGGATTTGCCGGTTTCGCGGGGCGTTGCTGGCAGGTTTCGGTAGCGGGATCAGTGCAGGATATGCCCGTGGGTATCGATCTCGCCACGGTAAATCCGGGTGCTGGAGATCCAGTGGTCGTCCTCGGCAAGGACACAGGTTATCTGGTGGATATCGACCTTCCGTTTGCCGCTCTTCCGCCGGATCTTGTTGATCTCGACTGCAACGGGAAGTGTCTCTTCGGAGACCACGATCGCATCGAAATCGGATGCAATGGCTGAACCGAACCGGTCGCTCAATGGTTCAATCGTCCAGTCCACAGGATAGTTCATCCCGGTGATATAGGTTACGAGGTCTGCTTTCCGTTCCGCAAACGGGCGGATGGGATGCACCTTCCGGCTGGCAAACGTATCCGTGGTCAGCCCGATGACGACGTGCCCTGACTGCCCGGCTAGTTCGAACGACCGGTTAAGGAGGTGCTTGTGGCCGTCATGAAGGGGATCGAACGTGCCCCCTACCATAACCTTCATGTTCCTTGATTCTTAATTTCCTATGTTATTATGCATATGGATGGTAAGATCTCCGGTACGGCGCTCTTTCAGGCGGGTAATGCAACGGTCACCGGTGATGTCACGATCGGCAGCCAGGTGGGGATCTGGTTCGGCGCGGTTATCCGTGCCGACAAGGACCGGATCGTGATAGGGGACCGGTCCAATGTCCAGGACAACTGCGTTGTGCATACCAGCAGGGGATTCCCGGTGCTGATCGGCAGCGACGTATCCATCGGTCACGGGGCGATCATCCATGGCAGTACCATCGGGAACCGCGTGCTGGTTGGCATGGGTGCAATCGTGCTCAACGGTGCGAAGATCGGGGACGGTTCCGTCATCGGCGCCGGGGCGGTCGTGACCGAGGGCATGGCAGTCCCGGAGCGTTCGGTTGTTGTCGGGGTCCCGGGTAAAATTATCAAGCAGGCAAGCGACACACAACAGCAGCACATCATCGCCAATGCCGCATCCTATGTCGAACTCGCAGGTGAATACGCACACCATGACTAACGTTGTTGTCATCGGAGCGGGAGTGGCCGGCATCCAGGCTGCTCTCGATATTGCCGGCCACGGGGCCCACGTCGACCTCATCGAGCGGGAGCCCACTATCGGGGGGCACATGGCGCAGCTGGACAAGACGTTCCCGACAAACGACTGTTCGATGTGCATCCTCTCGCCCAAGATGGTGGACGTGGCACGGAACACGCTTATCACGATCCATACCTGTGCCGAAGTTTCGGGTATTGATGGCGAGGCCGGGAATTTCCGTGTAACGGTGAAGAAACACCCGCGCTATGTGGACGAATCGACCTGTACCGGCTGCGGGGATTGCATCCAGATCTGCCCGGTGGAGGTCTATAACCGGTTCGATGCCGGGGTGGGCGTCCGGAAAGCGATCTACAAGCCGCACGCACAGGCAGTGCCGGACGTCGTGATCCGGGATACGGAGCACTGCATAGAGTGCGGGCTCTGCTATGATGTCTGCGGCCCGGGCTCTATCCGGAAAAAGGATGACGAGAACACATTCACCATCGGAGCGGGAGGTATTGTCATCACCACGGGATACGATGTCTTCGATGCCCGGATGAAGTCCCCCTTCGGCTATCTCCAGCTCCCGGATGTCGTCACGAGCCTCGAACTGGAGCGGATGATAAACGCCGGGGGCCCGACCGGTGGCAAGGTGAAGCGGATGAGCACCGGAGAGATTCCGAAGTCCATTGTCTTCATCCAGTGCGTGGGTTCCCGCGACATGGCGATCGGCAGGCCGGCATGCTCCTGTGTCTGCTGCATGCAGGCGCTGAAGAACGCGATGCTGATCAAGGAGAAGAATGCGGCCATGGACGTGATCATCTGCTACATGGACATCCGCGCCTATGGCAAAGGGTACGAAGAGTACTTCGAGCGGGCAAAGGCCCTCGGGGTCCGGTTCCTCCGGGGCATGCCCTCCGACGTGCTCCCGGACAGGAAAGGCATGACTCTCCAGGTCGAGAACACCGAGACCGGCGGGGTAACCGTGCTCCACCCGGAGCTTGTGGTTCTTTCGGTCGGGATCCGGCCATCGGAAGGGGGATCTGCCCTTGCAGAGAGGCTTGGCATCACGTGCGAGGAGAGCGGGTTCATCCGGCCACAGCACGATGCGATCAATACCGTCGAGACCCTCCGGCCGGGGATCTACGTGGCCGGCACTGCCACGGCTCCCCGGGATATCCCTGACAGCGTGGCATCGGCAGGTGCGGCAGCTGTGCGGGCATGGATCACCGCGATGAAGACGGGGATCTGATTGGATAACTCTGCCACGCTCTGGTGGGACAGCCGGAAAGACTGTCTCTGTTACATCGAGCAGACGCTTCTTCCGGGCGAGTACCGGATTATCGAATGCCGGGACGTTGACCGGCTCGCCACGGCCATCCGCAGGCTTGAGATCCGGGGCGCACCCGCACTGGGTGTTGCCGGGGCCTATGGGGTTGCCCTTGCCGCCCGTACCTCCCCCCACACCGGCTTCAGTGCGTTTATGACGGGAGTGCGGCAGGCCGCAGAACTGCTCCGCTCAACCCGGCCAACCGCCATCAACCTTGGCTGGGGGATCGACCGGGTGCTCAAGGGCCTCACCGCAGCCCGCACCTGCGACGAGGTTCGCGCCATTGCACTGCGCGAGGCTGATACGATTGCAGCGGAGGACACTGCCTGCTGTCATGCGATCGGGAAGCATGGTGCTGCCCTGCTGCCCGACCGGTGCACCGTCCTCACCCACTGCAATGCCGGTGCGCTCGCCTGCTCCTCGTGGGGAACGGCGCTCGGTGTGATCCGGTCTGCCATCGAAGCAGGAAAGGACGTGAAGGTCTTCGCCTGCGAGACCCGTCCGT
>JBAYMI010000210.1:0-4652 GCA_041663625.1 Methanoregula sp. | reverse complement strand
GACACCCAAAAAAGAGGGGGTTACTCCGGTGATATCCATTAACAAATCCTGCCAGTTAACATATTCCATAATTTGTTTTTTATAAAAAACTTTATGAGCAGAAATCGTGAAGTAAGCGTTTGGTAATCATCATGGACGGATACGCAGGGAATATAGTCTATGCCGATCTCTCGGCCGGGACGGTTACAATCAAATCCACGCCACCGAAACTTAAAGAGCAGTTCCTTGGCGGGCGGGGGTTTGGCATCCGGCTTCTGACCGACATGGTTGATCCAAAGATCGAACCGCTGGGCGACAAGAATGTTCTCGTGTTCGCAGCCGGCCCGCTGACCGGCTCCGGCATCCCATTGGGAAGCCGATACGAAGTTTCAACAATCGCTCCCCTCACGGGAACAGCGATGAGCGCCAACAGTGGAGGTGTCTTTGGCTGGAAGATGAAGAAGGCGGGATTCGATGCGATTGTCGTGACCGGCAAATCAAAAAAACCGGTCTACCTCTTCCTTGATAACGGGAAGGCCGAGCTCCGGGATGCAGCCCACCTCTGGGGCAAGACCACCGGACAGACAACCGATGCCATCGTAAATGAACTGAAGGACAAGAGCGTCCGCGTCTCCTGTATCGGTCCCGCGGGGGAGAAACTCGTGCTCTTCGCCTGCATCATCAACGAGAAGGCGCGGGCCGCCGGAAGAGGGGGCGTTGGTGCGGTCATGGGATCCAAGAATCTCAAAGCGATCGCCGCACGGGGAGACCTGCCCATCAAGGCAGCAGATGAAGCGGCGCTCGATCTCGTCAAGGAACGCGTGAAGAAGAAGATAGAAGAGAACGGGATCGAGAAGGCGCTGCATAACTACGGGACCTCCGTGCTCGTCAATATCATCAACGAGAACTACGTGCTGCCAACCCGGAACTTCCAGACCGCACATTTCCCGGACGCGGAGAAGATCTCCGGAGAGGCGATGGCAAAGACGATCCTGAAGAAACCCAAGGGCTGCTATGCCTGCATCGTGCAGTGCGGCCGGGTCCATGAATTCGACGGGGAAGCCGGAGAAGGGCCGGAGTACGAACCAACCTGGGCCTTCGGGGCAGATTGCGGGATCAGCGATCTCAAAGCAGTCGCCCGGGCGAATAACATCTGCAACGAATACGGGCTCGACGCTATCTCAGCGCCGGCAACGATCGCCTGCCTGATGGAGATGGCGGAGAAAGGGTATGTGAAGCACCCGATCCGGTTCGGGGATGTCGAGGGGATGCTTAAGCTGACAATGCAGATAGCGATGCGAGAGGGGATCGGGGATGAACTGGCCGAGGGCTCGTTCCGGTTCGCCACAAAGTACGGCCATCCCGAACTTTCGATGAGTTCCAAGAAGCAGGAGCTGCCGGCCTACGATCCCCGGGGCATCCAGGGCTATGGGCTCGCAACTGCTACTTCGGTCAGGGGTGGCGATCACGTGTACGGGTATATGATCTCACCAGAGATTCTCGGTGCGCCGGAAAAACTTGATCCCTACGTGACCAAGGGAAAGCCGCAGTGGGTCAAGACGTTCCAGGATCTGACAGCGGGTATCGATGCATCGGGCATGTGCCTCTTCACCTCGTTTGCGCTGGGTCCGGAAGATTATGCGGATCTCCTCACTGCGACAACGGGCATGAAGATCGATACTGCCGAACTTCTGAAGATCGGCGAACGGATCTGGAACCTCCAGAAACTCTACAATATCAGGCGCGGGTTCGGCCGGAAGGACGACACGTTACCGGCGCGGCTCCTGAACGAACCGTTAAAGGAAGGCGCACCCACCGGACTGGTCTGGCGGCGGGATGAGATGCTTGACGAGTATTACACCCTGAGGGGCTGGGACAAGGAAGGGACACCGACAAAGGAGAAACAAAAGGAACTGGGGCTGGGATAACATGGCAGAGAGTGCAGCAAAAGTGCCATGTCTCTGGCACGGGATTCCCCGCAACGAGATCGACTGGCACCCGGTCGTGGATGAAAAGAAATGCATCGGTTGTGGCCTTTTGTTTCCTCACCTGCGGCAAAGGGGTGTACCAGTTTGACTGGGACCGGAAGAAATCGGTGGTCGCGAAGCCTGACCAGTGCGTTGTCGGCTGCCAGACCTGTGCCAACCTCTGCCCCACAGAAGCGATCCGGTTTGCCGATGTGGGAGATACCCCGAGAGCAAAATCCCAGCGGCTGATCAAGGAGAGAAAAGTGCTCCCCGCGGTCAAGAAAGAATTGAACATGATGCAGAGATGATGTCTGATTGCGATGAATGATCCACAGAACGGCATAACCGTCACCGTCAAATCGTTCGCGACCCTGCGGGAGGTCATGGATGCGCAGATTCGCATGGATCTCCCGAAAGGGGCAACCATCCGTTCACTCCTCGCTGAGCTCACCGGGCGGTATCCTGGCCTGGAAGAACTGATATTTTCTGCCCCGGAAACCCTCCGGGATTTTGTCAACATTCTCAAGAACGGGAGGAACGTTCATTTTCTGGCCAAGTTGGATACAAGGCTCAATGAAGGGGACCTGATCGCGTTGTTTCCCCCGGCTGCCGGGGGATAACTTTTCGGGAGTGGGGATTTGCCCTTCACTCACCGTATTTTCTGTGATTTGATCCTGCTGAACCGGGCTACCTGTAAGCACTGGTCGCATTTTTTCCGCCGGGTGTCATTGGAATAGAAATTTTTCTTACAAGAGGAACAGATGCGGAGTTTCAGGACTCTCGTGTCACCGGATGCGGATCGCTCTTTATACGCCAGGGGGGATCGATGGGAATCGTCTTCTTCCCTGCCGTCCGGCTCCTGATCCGGCAGGGACGCCCGAAACCGCTTGAGAAGTAATTGCAGCATCTTTTGACCCAGGAGTGCACGGGCCTGCGTTTTGAATCGCTTTTCAATAATATCCGCGACAAGAATGTTTCCCCGGGGGGTAGTCCATACTCCTCTTCGTTCCTCTTTCATAATCAGATCGCATTCTTCCATATCAGAGAGGAGGGCGAGCATCTCACCGGGCGGAGCGGAACAATACTGTGAGAGAAGATGCTGGGAGGGAAGATGGAGCCGGGCACCTTCCGGTGCAAGATCGATATCCAGGGATCTTTTATCACAGAGTTGTATCCAGAGGGCCGCCTCGAATACTTCCTGCGCGGTGAGACGAATCATCAGTCATTTCAATCCTTTTTCGTGCAGACTGATAAACCAACTGATATACCACATTTATCTCACACCCCGATACCCGCAGGGATCCCCGGATCAACCCCCCGTCATTTCCCCGGCCAGCCTTTTCCACAGGATATCGGCTCCCTGATCATCCAAAAGGCAACAATTAGACGTTTTTTGGAGGCTGAAATACCCCCCATATGAGCAAAATAACAGTAATTCAGCCCTCGTTCAAAACCAGTACGCTATAATTCGCAAAAAAACGCGACTATCAAAAAAGTGGTTTTTTAAAATGGGCTCCGATTGGCAAAATACGCCCAAATTAAAGAGATAATTTCCTGGGGGATTGTAAGTCTGAAACATCCCCGAAAAAAGGGGGGTTACTCCGGTGAGACCGGCGACGGCACGGTGAACGGACAGACAAACCCCTCCCGTCGGATCGGGAACGTCGTGGCGATCGTGGACCGGTCCGGCCCGGGAGCATTCTCCCTGATGGGCCGGACACAGGCATTATCCGGCAGGGATAATACCTGCTGCACCGCCACCGGGTCTGTACTAATGACGATGAAGAGGGCCGCAACCGGCACGATGAGCTGGACGAGCGTCAGCGGAAAACAAATAAATATCACAATCCGCAGAACACTATCCGGTAGACAATGAGATCCCGGGTTTGTACCAATGATTCGTCGATCCCGTGCTGCGCATTCCTTTTTGATAGGGGACCTTCGCGTATTGAGGTCCCCGTGTAAAGGTGCAATGACGAGTTTACCGGAGGTTAAGCATGTTTGGAATCCCTGACCCGCAGATATTACTCGGCTATGGTCTGGCCATAGCCTTGGGCCTCGCGTGTGTCGTATACGGCTGGCTGCACTGGAACGAGAAGGACCCGGAAGAGAGTTGAACCGCGCACGCTACGGCGACTGTCGTCTCCACCGCGGTCACCAGCGCAGCCGACCGGCAGGTGGCAGCAGGAGCCGTTGCCGGACGTACTGTTTCAGATAGTGCATCGTCCCGTTACTCAGTACCTGCGATGCGACCAGTCGCCGTATAACAGAAAAGGTTTTTACTTGTTCTTCCAAGTTATTCCCGATGGATAGCCTTTTTGCCTCACCTGAATTCCAGATGAGCCTGCTCCTCTTCGTGGCGCTTGGCGGGTACCTGATCGCGTCCCGGATCAACCAGTCCGCTGTCATCGGCCTCATCCTGGTCGGGCTCCTTGTGGGTCCCAGCGTGCTCGGGTGGATCACCTACACCGATTTCGTCCGCAGCCTCGCCCATCTCGGCGCCGTCATCCTGTTGTTCGTGATCGGGTTCGAGTTCAACATGAAGGACATCATCCACCCGCGGAATTTTGCCATCGCTGCCATCGGTGTCATCGTCCCCTGGATTGGGGGCTGGTGGCTTGCCACGCTCTTCGGGTTCGACTCGGCCAGCGCGATCTTTGTCGGGACTGCCTGCACGGCCACGAGCATCGCGATCACGGCAAACGT
>JBAYMI010000209.1:0-4697 GCA_041663625.1 Methanoregula sp. | reverse complement strand
ATCTGTTGAGAAACTTTTACAGAACCCCATCTACCTGGACTATGCAAAATACGCGAAACACAAGGGGAAACTGGTGATGCAGGTATGAGAGACGTAGCAGTTATCGGTGTAGGCTGCACCAAGTTCGGCGAGCACTGGGACCGGTCGTTCCGTGACCTCTTTGTCGAGGCAGGGGCTCTTGCCCTTGAGGACGCAAAATTGTCCGGGGAGAAGATCGATGCAATGTATGTCGGCAACATGAGCGCCGGCCGGTTCATCGAACAGGAGCACATCGGCGCCCTCATCGCCGACTACTCGGGCATGGCAACACGCCACATCCCCGCGACCCGTGTCGAGGCTGCCTGCGCATCCGGCGGCCTTGCCTTCCGGCAGGCCGTGATCGCGGTCGCAAGCGGCATGGAAGACATCGTGGTTGCAGCGGGCGTCGAGAAGATGACCGATGTCGAGCCCGGCGCGAGCACCGACGCCCTCACCGGCGCAGCGGACCGCGAGTGGGAAGGGTTTGTCGGCGCGACATTCCCTGGCCTGTACGCGATGATCGCAACCGATTACATGCACAAGTACCACATGACCCGCGAGCAGCTGGCACAGGTAGCGGTCAAGAACCATTACAACGGGGCACGGAACCCGATCGCCCAGTTCCCGAACGAGATCACGCTCGAAACCGTCATGAAATCCACGATGGTGGCCGAGCCCCTCCGGCTCTTCGACTGCTCGCCCATTACGGACGGGGCGGCGGCAGTCATTGTCGCACCGCTCGACCGTGCACGCGAGTTCACGGACACGCCGATCAAGGTGCTGGCAACGGCACAGGCAAGCGACTCGATCGCCCTCCACGACCGGCGCGACATCTCGACCATGGACGCATCCGTTGCCGCAGGGCAGCGGGCATTCAAGATGGCAAAACTCACCCACAAGGACATCAACATGGTGGAAGTGCACGACTGCTTCTCGATTGCAGAGATCTGCGCCATCGAGGACCTCGGGTTCTGCAAGAAGGGCACGGCCGGCAAGTTCACCGAAGACGGCGAGACAGCACTCGGCGGGAAAATCCCGGTCAACACGAGCGGCGGCCTCAAGGCCTGCGGCCACCCGGTCGGAGCAACCGGCATCAAGCAGGTGTACGAGATCGTCCAGCAGCTCCGCGGCGACGCGGGCAGGCGGCAGGTCGATAATGCGAAGATCGGCATGACCCACAACGTGGGCGGCACCGGTGCCACCGTGGCCGTGCACATCCTCGGGAGGGTGTAAGATGACCGTTGCACGATTCTGGAGAAAGATCCCGCAGCGCTACAATCTTATCGGGACCAAACGCACGACCTGCGGCCGGCACTTCTTCCCCCCGCGGACCTTCTGCCCCGACTGCCGCAGGAACGGCAAGATCGTGGACCACCAGTTCGCAGGTTTCGGGACGGTTGTTACCTACACGGTGATCCAGACAGAGCCGGACCATTTCGCATCCCCTGGGCCGTACGTGCTTGCCATCATCAAGCTCGACGAGGGCCCCCAGATGACCACTCAGATCATCTGCGACCCGAAAGAGGCGAAGATCGGCATGCGGGTAAAGAGCGCTTTCCGCAAGATCGGGACCGATGGCGAGAGCGGCATCATCCACTATGGCACGAAGTTCGTGCCGGTGGAGTAATTTTTTCTTTTTTTTCCGGCAGGGATACCGATCGGGATCACGGATCACATGCCCCAGCGTGAGCAGTATCTCCAGGCACGATCACAATTCAGGTACACAAACGATCCGCGGGGCCAATGTCATGCAGGAGATCATCCGGATCTGCAAGGACCGGAAGGTCAGAAAGCTCGCGGTCTTTGGCTCGGCTGCCGGCAACCGGTTCGATCCGGAGAAGAGCGATCTCGATCTCCTGGTGGAATTTCTCCCCATGATACCCGCGGACCATGCCGGGCAGTACTTCGGGCTGGCCGAAGACCTCGAACGCCTATTCTCCCACCCGGTCGATCTCGTGGAGCCCGGGCCTATCAGGAACCCGTACTTCCGCAAATCACTGGACGAGACAAGGGTCGAACTCTATGCAGCCGCATGACACCCGGAAATATCTCTTCGATATCGCAGAATCATGCGGCCTCATCGCCCGGTTCAGCCAAAAATTTCCCCCCCGCCATTTCCCCGGCCAGCCTTTTCCACAGGATTCCAGCTCACTCATGATCCAAAAGGCAACAATTAGTCGTTTTTTAGAGGCCGAAATGCCCTTAAAACGAGGAAAATAAGGCTATAAAAACCTTCGTTCAAAATCAGTACGCTATAATTCGCAAAAAAACGTGACTATCGAAAAACCGGTTTTTCAAATTGGGCTCCGATTGGCAAACGGAGCGTTTTGAGGGCAGTTATTTTCAGGAGGATCGTAAGTCCCGGACACCCAAAAAAAGAGGGGTTACTCCGGTGAATCCGGCGATAATACTTCGTGCACGGACAAGCCATGTTTCAGCAAGGGACCGGTTTTCATAGATGATCCGACATGGGATAACATTCGAAGTGCGAGTGGTGTATCGATTTCAGCAGTCTGACGGATACCTGCTATTTATGCGCAATTTATGAGCAATTATGCGCAATGGCTTATGCTTTTTCATCGCGACTTCCTGAATTATTCTCTGGGGTTCTCCGTGGTCTGATTAGGTAAGGACGTCGCGGGCTGATTTTCGTGTGCCCTGCAACTCCAGAATTCCGGTTTTTACTAGATGGGAAAGATCATAGGCAGCAGTTCTTCGTGAAACGGATGCAATCTACTGGAGCGTACTATTTGTGATCTCCCCATGCTCCCGTACATATGATAATGCCGATCGTTGCCGTTCATTCAGTCCCAACCGCGCAAGATATTCCTCCGTGAAGATATCTTTCTGCATCGATAGGGTCAATCCCCATGCATCGGTCTGGAATTCCGGCTCGGGAAGCCCAGCATCCACAAACGATGTAAGTATTCTCTGGATACCGTAACCGTACCGCTCGATATACCCGGCGAGATAGAAGATTCTCGCGATCAGCGGATTACGTGGAATTGACTGAGGCTTTGCTTTCAGCTGTTCAATCGACAGCCCCTTAGGCAGACCCCCGTGATTATGGAACCAGATTGCATCGTCATAGACTGTTATCAGGATCTGTTCGTTCTTTTTGAAATAATCCCGGTGGACAAGGGCATTCATGAGGGCTTCACGGAGTGCGGGAAGCGGGTAATCCCAATGCTCCTTACGCTCCGGCGTTTCTCCCGAGATTTCGTAACGCACATTGATAAAATTCCTGAGCGCTTCTTCCCCTTCGCTGAGCTGGTGGAAAAGGTTCCCGGCAATCCAGCGATCTCCTATGATGGTGGCACCGTCTTTGAACCGGCCAATGCGAAGTACCGCATCTGACAGAGTGGGCTCCTGCTGTTTTTTCCCGAAGAGCAGGAACGCCGCGTTGGTCAGGTGATCCCCGGTTATGAGCCCGAGCCGCGTGAGTATTGCCACAACCGGTTCGCGCTCGTCAGCACCGGGAAGCCTCACCGTGACCGTCCCTTTGAGAAAATTTTGAGGTACCTCGGCCATAACCCTTCACGGGCCGGAATGAATTTTGTCCGCTATTTGTCCGCAATGACAGGAACACGGGGTTAAGGATATATCTTAGTAGTCTCCCCTCTCGCTTTACAATAATAATATTCAATGCAGCAAGATGGGACATGTCCCGGCGGGCGGTCCGCACGGTGCAGTCGTAGATACGTCCATATTCGGATGGAGATATTTCCTGGTGGGTCTTGAGATATTCAATTGCTCCGCGCTGTCGTTCGTTTAAGATCTCCGGGTGTTCGAGCAGCGTGTTGACCGTTGAATGTGTGAAGGTAACCACAAAATTGTTGCCTGTTTCGCGGAACTGCGGGTCCGGGACACTTCGTCACTACATTCATAATGCCATGTATGTCTCGTTTCTCTCCCCGATCATGTCCCGTTTATGTCCCATTCACGTCAACGTTGGGAGACTCTGGGAATGTCATCTGGTAGAATGTTCCTTTTCCGGTGGTTCCGATTTGTTTCAGGATACCGATATCACATAGCCGTTTGAGATCCCGGGAAGCAGTCTTGGTAGTGACCTTCTGGGCGGTAAGCCCAATGAACTCCCTGTTTGTAATTCTGCCATGTATTTTAACGTATATGACTGCATTTACCTGCCGCTCATTCAATCCCATCCCGGCAAGATATTCCCCGGTGAAGATGTCCTTCTTCATTGTGAGAGCCAACCCCCACGTATCGGTCTGGAATTCCGGCTCGGGAAGCCCAGCATCCGCAAACGATGTGAGTATCCTCTGGATGCCGGACCCGTACCGCTCGATATACCCGGCGAGATAGAAGATCCTTGCGATCAGCGGATTTCGTGGAATTGACTGAGGCTTTTCTTTCAGTTGTTCGATTGACAGCCCCTTTGGCAGGCCCCCGGGATTATGGAACCAGATTGTATCGTCATAGATTTTTATCATGATCTGTTCGTTCTTTTTGAAATAATCCCGGTGGACAAGTGCATTCATGAGTGCTTCACGGAGTGCGGGAAGCGGGTAATCCCAATGCTCCTTACGCTCCGGTGTTTCTCCTGATATTTCGTAACGCACATTGATAAAATTCCTGAGCGCCTCTTCCCCTACGCTGAGCTGGTGGAAAAGGTTCCCGGCAATCCAGCGATCTCCAATGATAGTGGCACCGTCTTT
>JBAYMI010000208.1:0-4702 GCA_041663625.1 Methanoregula sp. | reverse complement strand
TGATCCCGTCGCCAAAGTCCCATGACCATGCTGAGGGGCTGCCGGTGGACCGGTCCGTGAATGCGACCGCAAGGGGCGCCTTACCGGATGAGGGGTTGGCTGCAAACTTCGCAACAAGGTCATCGGATACGACGATATACTGTGTCTTGGTGACATCGGAAGATCCGTGCTCGTTGGATACTGTCAGGATGACATTGTAGGTCCCGGCAGTCCAGTAGGTGTGGCTCGGGTTCTGCTCGCTGGATGCCTTGCCGTCACCAAAGTTCCAGTTCCACGAGGTGACCTGGCCGGTTGACTGGTCGGTGAATCCCACGGTCAGCGGGACACTGCCTGATGTCGGGTTTGCGACAAACGCAGCCTTGGGTGCTACACCGATGGTGATGTAGTCCTTCTTTTCCGCGGTGCTGACACCGTAGGAATTCTTCACGGTCAGCTTAACCGTGTAGGTGCCGCGCTGGATATACAGGTGGCTCGGGTTCTGTTCGGTGGACGTTGCACCGTCGCCGAAGTCCCATTCCCAGGTCATCGGGGTTGATCCCAGTGAATTGTCAACAAACTCCACCTTGGTTGGGATGGTGGTGAACGCATAGTGCGCATCAAACTGGGCAACCGGTGCCAGGCCGACTGTGATATAGCCTGCTTTCGCGGTATCCACTGCAGATGCCCCGGGAATTGCCAGGGCCAGGAGCAGGAAAATCAATCCTGCATACAACAAGAACTTAACGGATCTCATTATGATCACTAACCTGAATTATCAATGAGCACGTATTTAATTCCTCACTTCATCGTGAATGAAGCGGCCTGCATGACGTTTCACATTTGGAACGTTTGGGAATATACCATTCTCCGTCCTTGTAAAAAGGTGTTTTCTCTCCCGGACCAGGAGATATCCAGGGCAGATCAGATGATGTGACTGGTGATGTCGCGGGTGATGACCCAGTCGCAGTAGATGCAGTGGAGTCCGTCGGGCAGGACCCGGAACTTGCTCCGGATGGGTTCATGGGTATTGGAGATGCACCCGGGGTTCGGGCAGCGGACAAGACCTTCGATCAGGGTCGGGATCTCCACGCCTTTCTTCTCGAAGACCTTGAAGTTCCGGATGATATTGATGGTTGCCCGCGGGGAGATGAGGGCAATGCGGTCCACTTCTTCCTTGGAGAGCTCGCGGTTGGTCAGCTTGACGATATCCTTTCTCTCCATGTTGCGGCTCGGGACATTGGTGGCAATGGAGAGGGCTTCCTGCGTGGTGCCCGTGATGCCGAGGATCTTGACGACATTGAGTGCCTCGCCCCCGTCAATGTGGTCGATCACGGTGCCGTTCTTGATCCGCCGGACCAGCAGCCCCTCGTTTTCAGCCGATTCGCCGTTTTTCATTGCATCACCTGCATAAGCATCGCCATCCGGACCGGGACCCCGTTTCTGGACTGCTCGAAGTAGCGGGCATGGGGCAGGGCATCAACGCGGGGGTCGATCTCGTCGACCCGGGGGAGCGGGTGGAGGACGATGAGCCGTTTCTTGGCAGCGGCAAGCAGTTCCGGGGTGATCCGGTAGCTTGAGGCCACGTTGAAGTACGAGGCCGAATCGGGGAACCGTTCGCGCTGGATCCTGGTCACGTAGAGCACATCCATATCGGGGATGATCTCCTCGAGGTTGTCGTGCTCGATGATCTCCGTCCCCTTGGCGGCAAGCTGAGCCGTGAGGGTGGCGGGCAGTTCGAGCCCCTTGGGGCAGATGGTGTGCAGTCGTGCGTTATAGAGGGAGAGAGCGGAGGCAAGGGAGTGTGCGGTCCTGCCATAGCGCAGGTCGCCGATGAGCGCTATGTCCAGCCCGTCCAGGGGCATGGACTGGCGGATCGTGTACAGGTCGAGGAACGTCTGGGAGGGGTGCTGGCCTGCCCCGTCACCGGCATTGATGACCGGGACCGTGGAGAACTCTGCTGCAAGCCGCGCCGCCCCTTCTTTCGGGTGCCGGATGACAATCGCGTCGGCGTACCCGCTCACGACACGGACCGTATCAGCGAGCGTCTCGCCTTTGGCCATGGAGCAGGCCTCGACGCTGCCTACCGAGAGGGATGTGCCGCCGAGACGGGCCATGGCGGACTGGAAGGAGAGCCGGGTCCGCGTGCTGGGCTCAAAAAAGAGGACTGCCAGAATCTTCCCTTCAAGGGCATGCGCATCGTACTTCTTCTTCTCGATCTGCCCTGCGTGATCCAGCAGGCGGTTGATTCCATCCCGGTCAAAATCCCCGATAGATATGATGTGGTGCACAGCAGTTCACCCTCCCGAATATCTGATGAACATATCGTTCTCATGCCCTAATTAGCTATCTTTTACCCGCACGTGCCGTGACAGGAATGCTATTATTGGATCATGGCGCATTTTTTAGATAGTATCTGTCGTATTTTGCGGGGTAAGTTCTTGGATCCTATACCCATTGCGCGGCCGGTAATAGGCCGGGATGAAATTGATGCCGTGACTGCGGTTCTCGAATCCGGGATGCTTGCATCCGGCAGCCGCGTTGCAGAACTGGAACGATCATTTGCGGATTACTGCGGTGCTGCCCATGCCGTTGCGGTCAACAACGGCACCGCCGCCCTCCATGCAGCGCTGATGGCTGCGGGGATAGGTCCCGGCGACGAGGTGATTGTCCCGGCCTTCACGTTCTATGCAACGGCATCGTCCGTGCTGATGTGCGGGGCAACGCCGGTCTTTGCCGACGTGGATGAGAAGACCTTCAACATCGACCCGCGGAAGGTGAGCGCGTGCATAACGCCAAAGACCAGGGCGGTCATCGGTGTCCACATCTTCGGCCAGCCATTCGATATTCCTGCCGTGCAGGAGATCTGCCGGCGCCACAACCTCATCCTGATCGAGGATGCCGCGCAGGCCCACGGCGCCTCCCTGGACGGGAAGAAGGTGGGATCGTTTGGCGATCTTGCCTGCTTCTCGTTCTATGCTACCAAGAACATGATCACCGGGGAAGGCGGGATGGTGACCACGGGCAGCAAGGCCTCCAATGACCGGCTGCGGCTGGTCATCAACCATGGCCAGAGCGAAAAATATCTCCATACCTGCCTTGGCTACAACTACCGCATGACCGACATGGCGGCAGCACTGGGGATCGTCCAGCTGAAGAGGCTGGACGGTTTCAACGAGCAGCGCCGGAAGAATGCCGCATACCTGAATGCGCACCTCTCTGTAAAAGGCCTGGTCACACCCGGTACGCCCGGCGGTATGCAGCCGGTCTTCCACCAGTATGTCATCCGGCTGACCGAAGAGTTCCCGATGAGCCGTGAGGCGTTCATGGACTACCTGAAAGGAAACGGTATCGGGAGCGCGATTCACTACCCGATCCCCCTCCCCCGCCAGCCGGTCTTCGGCCTCAAAAACGATCCCGATCCCTGCCCGGTCGCAACCCGGCTTGCGGCATCGGTGCTGAGCCTGCCCGTCCACCCCTCGGTGGATGAGAAACAACTGGCATATATCTGCGATACCATCAACAGGGTGAAATAACATGGATGTTGGCATTATCGGCGTTGGAACCATGGGGAAGAACCATGTCCGCGTCTATTCCGAGTTAAAAAGCGTGGACAGCGTTTCCGTATTTGATGTGAACGCGGCAGCGGCAAAGGCAATCGGCGGCCAGCACGGCGCAAAGGTCTGTGCTACCATGGAGGAGCTCCTGGCCGGGACGGACGCGGTCAGTGTCTGCGTTCCCACGCCCTTCCATGCGGCAACGGTGAAGCAGGTTTTTGCCGCGAAGAAATCAGTCCTCATCGAGAAGCCGATCGCTGCCACGGCAAAAGAGGCCATCGACCTCATGAAGTCGGCACCCGGAGGAGTCACGATCGGTGTCGGCCATATCGAGCGGTTCAACCCGGTCGTGAGCGAGATCAAAAAGATCGTGAACAAACCGCTCTACGTGGAGATGAAACGGCACAACCCGGCTTCGGCACGGGTGACGGGCAGCACGGTCGTCGAGGACCTGATGATCCATGATATCGACATCCTCCTCAATGTGTTCGGCCAGCCGTCAGATATCCACAGTGCCGGCAGCGCGGATGTGTGCAGTGTCCTGATGAAGTGCGGGAAGATTCCCGTAGCCCTCTCCGCGAGCCGCAAGGCCTCCAAGAAGATCCGGATGATCTATGTCGAGGAGGAAAACTTCACGATCGAAGGCGATTTCATGACGCAGGAGGTCACCATCTACCGGAAGCCGGGCCAGTACCAGTTCGAGGCCGAGCGGTACGTGCAGGAGAACATCATCGAGAAGGTGATGGTGAACAAGCTCGAGCCGCTGAAGCGCGAACTCTCTACCTTTGTCGAGTGTGCGCGGGAGAACCGCCCGTTCCCGATAACACCGGAGCAGGCCATCGATAACCTGCGGGTCTGCGAGCAGATCCAGGCCGGACTTTCAATCTGAACCCTCCTATCATGACGACGAATGCATCAAAGCTGGCAAAAATAATCAGGAAACGCGGGCCGATAAAGAAGATCGGCGTGCTGGGCATGGGATACGTGGGTATCCCGGCCGCAGCGCTGTTTGCGGATGCCCCGCAGTTCGAGAAGGTATACGGGTTCCAGAGGGATTCCAAATCATCGGGATATAAGATCGCGATGCTCAACCGGGGGGAGAGTCCCCTCAAGGGCGAGGAACCGGGGCTTGAAGACCTCTTAAAGAAGGTCACCAGCCAGGGGAAGTT
>JBAYMI010000207.1:0-4721 GCA_041663625.1 Methanoregula sp. | reverse complement strand
GTTTTATCGGTCCCGCCGGAGAATCCCCCGGCATACCCGCTCACAATCGCCGCCACCATGACCGTGACTGCGAGCATCAGCATGACGCCGACAACCGGGGAGACGGCATCTGCATGGGACCAGTCCGCCGGGTTCATTGGATCACCACATCTTTGTCAAAGATGACCTGCCCGCTGGGGATATGAACAATCTTCACCGTGATAACCGAACCTGCCTTGTACCCGTTATCCATGTCTCCGTCATGATCATAGGTCTGGAAATTGAGAATTTTATCCAATGCAAGATTTTCCTTGTCCGTTGTATCGGAGTAATACGGGGCGGGAGTGACCAGAGAATCCCCGGCCATAAGTACTGCCGATGCATTCCCGAACCAGCTCTTGTACCTGCCATCCGCTGAACCCACCATGGGGGAATCCCCGAACCGGTCCTGGTCGTTGATGAAGAGGGCGCCATAATATTCTGTATTACCATCTGTGTCAACTTCGGCAGGAGTCTCTCCCATGAGGGAGCCCTTGATCAACTGGCCGGTCTTGTTCCTGAAATAGGTGGATATACTGAGATCCTTTGTCTGGATGGGATCCCCGCTGACATGTTCGATGGTCATGGAGTTGACGAAAGAATCACCATAGGATTTATTCTCATAGAAATGTACCTGGAGAATTGCCGAAGGCGCCTGTTTGCTACTGCCCGATAATCCACCGGCAGCTGCGCTTACGATCGCTGCGATGATGACCGTCACGGCAAGCATGAGCATGACGCCGACAACCGGGGAAACACCCTCACCATTCCCGACCATGCGATTCTGTCCTGGGTGCTTCATATATTGCAGATTGATCATTAATACCCCTTTGTATTTTTGTTGTACTTGATGGTTATTCCATACCCGGTTCATGGAAATTTTGGTTAATAATTAATATTTACAATAAACCAATATTAAATAGTAATATTTGATACTGGTATAACGAAAAGGAGTTTTTTTATTACAGTGTGTTCAATATTCACATAGACGGCACGGGCAGTTCCCGGCCAGAGAATGAGTATGCACATGAACCTGAGATCCCACTCATCCCGGCATAATCGAAAGACGGTAAGAACATTCAGGCAATTCATGGGATGGGAGCAGGAGGCAGACAACACCCTGCATCGTTCGTCCGCTGCAATTCCGGCTCCCGGATCCCGGAACGATAATAGTACCGGGGAATTTCCGGATAGTACCTGAAGGAGATACGGGATGCAGCGTGGTCATTCAGGTGAAGTCGGGGTTTCTGAAGTGGTGGGGGAGATGCTCATGATCGCCCTGGTTATCATATTGATCTCGGTCTTCGCCGCGGCGCTGTACAATTACCTGCCGGTTGATCGCGAACCCAGTATCTCCATCATGATGACCAATGATACGCTGGGGAATGTCACCCTCTGGCACAAGGGAGGGGACTGGGTGAACGGGGAGGATCTGTCGGTCATTTTCGTGAACGATTCCGGGCGGACACCATACCAGTATAATCTCACGTTCAAAAATCCACAAACACAGTTCCTGATGGTTCACCCAAACCAGCAGGAAAAGGAGACTTTCGACCTGGGGAGCAACATCACGGTCAGGATGCATGAAGATCTCTGGACCCGCGAGGACATACGGAGAAATATGAGCATCAAACTTCTGACGGACAGGTCTGTGATCTATACCGGGAGGATCAGCCTGTGACCGACGATGCCGTTGCCCCGGTTATTGCAGCAATGCTCATCCTTGCTGTCGTGGTGACATTCTTTGCGGCATGGAACGCGTATTACGTTCCCTCCATGAAAGCGCAATCTGAGATCAACCACATCAAAGATGTGGAAACCGGATTTTTACAATTTTCCTCGGATATTGATACAGCCGCATCCATGAAACGTGACATGAGACTGTCAGAAGCGATCCTGCTGGGCGGGGGAGATTTTACCTTTGACCCGGTCAAATCCGGGGGAGAACTGACGATCCGTAATGCATTGCCGGGGAAATTTTTACGCCTGAACTGGACAAACGAGACCGATCGGTCAGACTCCGATTATTATTGCAGCCTCGTTGACGTATCGTATGAACCGGTAAATAACTTCTGGCAGGACCAGGGCTACCGTTGGGTGAATGGGACCGTGTATGTGAAGAATGCGGAGCGCAACCTTTCCACCCCCCTGTTGTTTTCTGACGAACAGAATATTACGTACGGCCTGGCAGGATCGCTTATTGATCTGGAGTATGCACCTGCGTATTCAAGCCCGGGCAATTGTTCATCCATGACCGTCCGCGTGGTCAATATCACCCCGGATAGTCGGCACTTCCGGGCAAGCGGAAACGGGAATGCCATGCTGGTTCTTGAGAGCACAGAGATGCCCCCAGAACGGGTGATCAATGCAACAAGCCTGAATATCAGTATCTCAACAAAATTCCCCGAACAATTCCGGACAGGATTATGGAATTCCATGAACTCCAGCATTGATGATGCTCTTGCGAGCTGTGGAAATATACAACGAACGAAACAAACGGAGACAGAGGTTCAGCTGACCTTCAGAACATATCCCCATCCCAACCTGACCCTGATCCGGGAAACAACTGAGATAACAATCGGGGCGTACTAACACTCGGGACCTTCCCGGGAACGGTGGGGGGAAGAGATCCAACCGACCGCCCCGGTAGGATAGATCGAAGACCATCTCCCCCTCATACCAGGGTAACAAGAATATATTTCCCAGATTGACGAACCACCCCGGCATGAGACATGGTGTGACAGGGGAGTTAATTATTCTTCACGAATTTTAATAAAATATTAAGGTATTTGCATATTTTTTCATCTGAAAATAAAAAGATATAATACCCTGAAAAGGAGATAAAATAAGCCGGGTATAACTGGAAAACCAGGAACTACCCCCACTTTCGACTAGGTATGTAGGAAATATCGGTTGTGCCGGGCCCGATGGGGAAACCGATCCCGGATACAAAAGGAGTGAGTCCCCTGAGTTCAGAGGCAGGGGAAAATATCTATTTTTTAGTTAGCTGGGAAGGAGCAGATTGCCGGTATTCTTCAGTTTTGATCACCATACCAGGCGATCGGGAAATCGCATATCTGGATTCCGGAGCTGCACTGCGGTAAGCGTGGACAAGCGTGAAGATCATGGGAATAGCGGATGTCCCGTGTATGCACTGATTCGCCACGACAGGAGTATGCTTCACAGATCACCGATCGCAAACTCCGTGAGACGTGGCTCTACCGGGACAAAACGGCATAACCAGGTGCATATGAGTTACAGGCTCCATAAGGGAATCAACAATGGATCAGACTCCCCTGTTGAGGTGAAGGGTATCACAATACTTGCTACCTTTTTTAAAAAATTACACATAATTTAACACAAAAATGAAAACATATAAAAATCCCAAAAGCAAACAAGGGAGACAGGGTATGACTGGCAATCCAGGAACTACCCACTTTCGACAAGGAATGCAGGGAAAATTTCGTTGTCCCGGGACCGGCGGGGAAACCGGTCCCGGGCTCGACGGGAGTTGATCCAATGAAGACAGAACTGTATGATGGCAACAGGAAGATCCGGGTTGATACCCGGCATGATGAATGTCTCTACGCAGCAGCACGCCCCACTAAAGAATCTCCCGACATCCAGAGATAGGGAAAAGATCCATCCACACGGATGCTGAAAAGAAGATCACCTTTTACCTGCATCTCTGGACGGCAGGAAAGAAAACCCAGGAGAAGATCATGCCGGTCTCTCCCTCAACCGCTGAACGGTTCCTGAGAGGCAAAGGCCTCATCTGCAACCTGTTCCCCAAGAGCGATCCTATTGCAACGCTCTATCGCTGGGGATATGGCATTGCAGAAGAGTTCTGATGCCGGCGCACATCAATCTCTGACTCTCTTTCATCTCCTTTTGATAAACTCCCCCGGGAGGCATTCACTGGGAATGTGTTACGGGAGTACTTTTGGCAGGAGGACGAATATGTTGTTCACGACAACAAAAAGGTACATCGTGATGAGTAAGCAGTAAAAGAAGACGCCTGAGTCGCGGACATGCCGCTCTGCAACAAGGGCGACCGATACTATCACCAGGAGGATCGCTCCCTTGACGGCCATGTGGAGTATCGGGACAGATACAACCGCTGCCATGAACGGGTTCAGCTCGACTCCCCCCATCCGGAGGATGATATGGGTTGTCAGGATATCGAGCAGGAAGAGACCTGCAAGGATGTATGAATATACATGAAGGTGCCAGTACCGTTCGTTGTCAGGCCGGTATGTGCCTCCCCAGGTAACCGGGGCCATCCTTCCGGTCTCCGCAGGGAACATACATGGAGATCAGGCAGGAGATATAAAACGATTGTTTTAACAACAACAGGTTTATTTTTGTCTTTGTTAAGGCCATATAATTTATTCATTTTTTTGAATAACACATCCACGGAATTGCTGTAGTATCCAGTATGATAATCCCAACAGCGCGTATAACTGCCGGATTTCATGAACGCAGCGCTTAGGTCACATCATGAAAATCGATCTACCATGGGGCGTCAGAAAAGGATTGACACGGGACCACGGCCCCAGCGCATTCCAGAAGTACTTGCTCTGTTGAAACGCACATGAACACGAGTTCACACCCAAACTATGAAAATTGTGTAAAATAAAATCCCTTTTTTGTGGGCAGCCAAGACTGAAAGGATTTTAGGAATCAAATCCTGTTGTTGAAAG
>JBAYMI010000206.1:0-4724 GCA_041663625.1 Methanoregula sp. | reverse complement strand
TGTCCTCTTCCGCGATATCTGCATTAATGAGGCGAAATCCGCGGGTGTGACCTTCAATGACAAGTTCATCGACTCTCTTGCGCTTGACCTCCTCCAGCATCCGGCCTCCTATGATGTTGTTGTCACGACCAACATGTTCGGGGACATCTTGTCCGACGTTGCAGCGTACCTTGTCGGCGGTCTCGGCCTGGTGCCCAGTGCCAACATCGGGGATGAGTATGCACTGTTTGAACCGGTGCACGGGAGCGCCCCGGATATTGCCGGTAAGAATATTGCCAACCCGATCGCCGCGATCCGGAGTGCGATAATGCTCCTTGAGTACCTCGGTGACCAGAAAGGAGCAGCCCGCGTGGAACCAGCGATTGGCCGGGTGCTGGCGCAGGGAATCCGGACCCGCGATCTCGGCGGTTCGACCGGCACCCGGCAGTTCGGGGATGCAATGGTCAGGGAGATTGGCCGGGAATCCTGATGGCAGGTCAACATCGTTTTTTCTTTCCCTGCTCTCGGAACAGGATACTATCGTTGTACCATTGATCGCCTCTGCATTTTCGGTCTGTACGATAGCCCTATGGGACCGGGAAGATCCTTGATATTCCGTAAGGTATTCAAACCCGCCGGTGTGACTATTCTTATCTGGTGTGTATCTCCGTGCCTGACCTTTTAGCAATCCTCATCTCAATCCCGGTTTTGATTCTGGTAGCCCGGATCTTTGAAGCAGCCCTTGAGACTCTTCGCACGATCTATATCAGCAAAGGTCATGCCAACCTTGCGGCTTGCGTCGGGATTGTCAAGACCGGGATCTGGCTGATCTCAACCGGGCTTGTGATCACGAACCTCACCGACTACTGGAACCTCTTTGCGTACCTTGCCGGGTACGGCATCGGGACGCTCCTTGGTATGCAGATCGAGAACATGATCTCCATCGGCGACGTCATCGTGCGGCTTATTACCCCCGGCGATCCCCAGCCGATCATATCCCATCTATCCACTCTTGGATATGGTATGACGCGGATCGAAGGGCATGGCAGCTTTGCCAACCCCGTCACCATCATTTTGATGATCGTTCCCCGGACCGAACTGGGGCTGCTGCTCAATGTTATCTCAAAAGAGTATCCCCATATCCTATACACCGTAGAGGATGTCCGAAACATCAAGGATGGTGCCCGGATCTTCTACAAGGATCCCCGGAGCAGGTTTTTCGGCTTTTTCGGCTTGTAACTTGTTTCCCGTATGCTGTAACGTGAATACCCCAACTTGCCTGGCCGGCAAACTGTTGATGATCGTGAAGGGCTACCCCTGCCTCGTGACAGGATAGGTATAGGAATGATCGTTGCAGGTTTTAGATCATTCCTCTTTATCCTTCTTTTTCCAGACATGCACCACCCAGAGAAGCGATGCGAGCGTGGCCACTACGGTTGAAGCAAAGAGCAGGGGTACATACCACCACTGCGCTGCCATGGTACCCTCCATCACTCCGCTCCCGGCAACCGTGGCAATGGTGTTCGGGACAAGGAATGCTGTGCCAAGCACCGTCAGGTACGCGGTGACCAGGGCAAAACGGTTGTTCGTGATCTGGAGCTGGTTGTTGTAGATGCTCTGCATCACCTCAAGACCGGATGCAAGCACGGTCGACATCTGCTCTGAGAGCTCGATGTGGCGATCGATATTGTCCGAAAGGATGCCGATCCTGCCCAACAGTTTCTCGTCATTGGTGATCAGGTCAGCATCGCCATACCGGAGAGAATCGACCACGTCCTTGGTGGCCCAGAGGACGTTCAGGTAATCGATCAGGACATGTTTCATCTGGTAGATGTCGTGGGCGATCTTCCTCTTTGCCACGCTCTCCTCGATGAGCGATTTGCTGATCGCATCCCCGTGCATTTCGATCTCGCGCAGGTACTCGAAGTTGCGGTCATTGTTCTCATCGATGATCCGTTCAAGGGTGAGCGTGATCTTGTCAGGAATGTTCTCCGCGGCAATACGCTTAAAAAACGGCTGGGCGTACCGGGAGAACCGCAGCAGCCGGTTGATCGCATCGGAGTGGACGGTGAGAACAAGATTATCCCGGATCAGGACAAAGAGAGGGTGGACTGTCATCTTCTCGCCCTTGACCGTGACTGATGGGAGCATGATGCCCAGTTCCGTATCATAGTCCTCGTAAGCAGCATAGAACCCGTGGGTGAGTTTGGGGATGGGGACTTTCGTGAACCCGGCAAGCTGGGTGAGCTGCTCCATCTCCTTCTCGACGTCCCGGATACTACAGTCGATCCAGGCGAAACTGGCCCCCTTTACGGCAGTAAAATACTCGTCAATCGAGCGATCCACCATACGTTCGATCCTGCCGTCCTGATATAACAGGATGCAAAAACTCAGGGGAACGGGTAAAGCGGTAGAGGTCTGTGGGCTGCTCTGTGTGGTGATAGTAACACCTCCCAAATATTGGCCGGTGCCGGTTGTGCACAAGGGATAGTACGAGTAATTGCAGCCGGATGTGTATAAATGTAGCCACGGGACCTACCATAAGAGGTAATGATCAGGATGCACCCCCGCCAGAGACACTGGAAAAACCAGAACTATCATATTGATGTCCGTCCTAATTCTCCGCATGACAAGCGTATCTTCATACAGTGTACTGCTCTGTACTGTGCTGCTGATTGCACTTATCGCGGTCCCCGTCTCCGGGGCTGACGTATCCGCCAATGCGACCGGCACCGGACTGACCTCCGCGTCCACCACCTCGCAGCCGTTTATCTCGGCCGAGATCTCCCCCGCCCAGGCAACCGTTGGCGAACCTGTAACCCTCAGCGGTGTGGCAACCGGTGGGAACCTCACTGCGGGTGTCCAGGCGTGGATATTTGCCGGCAATTATATCAATGTCTCAACAATCCCGGTCAATGCCGATGGCACGTTCTCGATGATTTACCAGACCACTGGTCTTCCCCCGGCTACCTATTACGTGCTTGTGCAGAGCCCTGGCAACAACGGAGTTTTGGACATTGCCATGGAAACAACCGGTCCGTATTCAGGGCAGGTCGTGAACACGAAGACTGGTAACCTTGTCTTCAACTTCACCGGCACTGGCAGCGTGCAGGACTCGGCAGCAGCAGCGGCCCTTTCCGATGCTTTCAACCTGCCTGGTGTTGATGATATCTATACCAAGTGCACCCTCCAGCTCACCGCCCCGGTGACTTCCGCACCGGTCAGCACGACAAGCGCACCGGTCTCTGCTACAACAACCAAGAAGTCCCCTGTCATGATCACCACCCTCCTCGCCGGTCTGGGTGTTGCCGGGATCGCTCTTGTACGGTACTCCCGCAGATAATCAATTTCTCTCTTATTTTTCCCGGTTTTCGTTCCCGCGGTTTTTTATAAGATTCCCTCATAGGAATCTGTAAGGAATGGTGATTTGTATGGAGAACGGGTATCGTATTGTGATGATCTTTGCACTACTGATCGCGGGTATCGCTCCTGTTGCTGCTGAAGATACCACGGGCAGCGACCAGGGATGGTATGTGATCCACTGCAATGTCTATGGGTCAAAGGTTTATTTCGATGACAAATACGTTGGAACGGTACAGTCGGGAACGCTCACCATCCCGGTATCGACCACCGGTACCCCCTATACAACGCTCCGTGTCCAGAAAAATGGCTACACCACGTTTACCTCTGCCATTGTCCAGGTTCCGTCAAAGGGAGAATCTATTGACCTGTATGCAACCCTCAACGTGGTCCCCGATACAACCCAGACCCTGGAGGGCGGGGATGTCGGCTGGTATGTGGTGCACTGCAACATTAACGGTGCTACTGTCATGTTCGATACTTCGAATAAGGGAGAGATCTCGCAGGGAATGGTGTATGTACCGGTCTACAGTACCGGTACTCCTTATACAGAATATACGGTGACAAAGGACGGGTATACAACCTTTACCGGGACGCTCACTACGATGCCGGGAAAAGGAGAGACCATTGATCTCTATGCCACCCTGAATGCAGCGGCGACGACAGCAACCCCGACTCTGATCGGAGGGAATATCGGCTGGTATGTGGTGCACTGCAATGTTGAAGGTGCCACGGTTTCATTCGATAACGACGCAAAGGGGCAGATCGTTCAGGGGAACCTGACGGTGCAGGTCTATGTGACCGGCACACCCTACAAGACATTCACGGTCTACAAGGGAGGGTACGTGCCTTATACCGGTACGATCGACACCTATCCTGCCAAGGGTGAGTCGGTTGACCTATATGCAACCCTCAACGCCCAGCCGGGCACCGCGACCACAACCACAACCCCCACTCAGAAATCCCCCGTTTCCATCTGGATCTGCTGCCTTTCCATCGTGATTGCGGGTGCCGTTGTTTTGGCGCACTCCCGTAAATAATCCCCATTTTGGCAGCAATCCCTGGGATCACTCCTTTTTTGCGCCTGGACCGACAAATATCGCAAGGTTTTATCTCCTTCATGGTTGTTCATTATTCCAGATACTGTAACCACATTTCAGAGGAGAGATATCCATGATTTCACTCCGGTTTTACCGGATCTATGATATCGGTCGGGAGATCGATCTCGACTGGCTCGAAAAGGCGCTTGCCCAGAATTATTTTACCGCAAGGAGCAGTTTCGTGCGGGTCAAACCCAAATCGATCATGCTTGAAGACCCCCCGCTCATGATCCAGATGAACCCGATCCGGGTGGAGCGGGACGGCAGGCCGTTTGAATTCTCTGT
>JBAYMI010000205.1:0-4728 GCA_041663625.1 Methanoregula sp. | reverse complement strand
CAGTTTCGTACAGCTCAACGATTCGTTCCGGCGCCGGAACTCTGCGATGAACTCCTGCGCCTTCTCGTACGTCTTCTCCTTTGACGCAAGGTCGCCCAGCTCCGTACGCCCGTACTTCATCCCGATCACCATCAGGGCGCCCGAGACCGCGCCGCAGGTGTTCCCCGTGTGTCCCATTCCGCCGCCAAGACCGCAGGAGAGCCGGAGGGCAGTCTTCTCGTCAATACCGAAGTCTTTTGCAAACGCACAGCAGACTGCCTGCGAGCAGGACCAGCCCCCCGCGAACAATGCTGCTGCATCGTCCCCTTTTGTCGGTGCCATGCTATACCGGTTATCCCGGGAATAAAAAGGGTTGTTGCCCGCGGGGCTCCATACCTTTTTTTCTCCCGCAGTCCAATGCACGTGAAGACAGTATTCTTATAGCGCAGGTCTTACCATGCAGTACCGGTTTGCAGACAGGGTGGCACGGGCACCGGAGTCCTTTCTCGAAGAACTCTTCCGGGTCTCTTCCGATCCCTCAATCATCTCCTTTGCCGGGGGGCTCCCCTCTTCCGCCCTCATCGATACCGAAGGCATAGCACGGGCGGCCCGCGAGGTCATGGATGAAGAGCCGCAGGTCGCCCTCCAGTATACGACAACAGACGGCTACCTCCCGCTCCGGGAGTTCATCGCAGACCGGTACCGCCGCCGGCTCGGCATCCCGGCAACCGCTGAAGAGATCCAGATTGTCAACGGCTCGCAGCAGTGCCTTGACCTGATTGCCAAACTCTTCCTCAACACCGGTGATCACGTAGGCATGGAGCGGCCCGGCTACCTCGGGGCGATCGAGGCCTTCTCGCTCTACGAGCCGGTGATCGATACCGTGCCGCTCGAAGAGGACGGCCCGGACCTTGATGCATTCGAACGGCTGGTCAGGGATACGCAGGTGAAATTCTTTTACGGCATCCCCAACTCCCAGAACCCCTCCGGGCTGACCTACTCGCAGGAAAAGCGGAAGGCCGTCGCGGAGATCCTTGACGGGAGCGGCACGGTCTTCTACGAAGATGACGCTTTTGGGGAACTCTTCTTCGATGCCCGGCCAAGGCTCCCGGTGAAACGGTGGGTTCCCGACCAGGCCGTGATCTCCGGCTCGTTCTCCAAGATCGTGGCACCGGGGATGCGGATCGGGTGGATGTACGCGCCCAAAGGGATCCTCGCAAAGTTCAATGTCGTCAAGCAGGCCGCCGACCTCCACTCCAACTTCCTCTGCCAGAAGATCCTGCACCGGTACCTCATCACCAGCGATCTCGATGCCAGTATCCGGAAGATCGTGGCGGCGTATGGCCGGAAGTGCCGGCTGATGTGCGATCTCTTTGACGACCTCATGCCGCAGGTCACGCACACCCGGCCGGAGGGCGGCATGTTCCTGATGGCCACCCTCCCCTTTGGCTTTTCGTCCCGTGCGGTGTTTGACGAAGGAGTCAGGAACAAGGTCGCGGTACTGCCGGGCCTTCCCTTTTATGTGGACGGGGGCGGCACGGACACGATCCGACTGAATTTCTCATCGGCATCCGAAGACCAGATCACGGAAGGCATGCACCGGCTGGCACAGGTCATTACATCACTCCAGCGATAACCCGGTAAAAACCGGATCACATTTATAGCGATATTATACGAATTACCTGTACAGGAAGATGATGATACTGTGCAAAAACCTTGTGCAATCCTGATCGTAACGCTCGTCGTGTGTGCACTCTGCATGGCGGTTGCCGCACCGGTTGCCGCTGATGGCGACACCCCCGTGGTAACCGTTACGACAGAACCAACCGAGACGGTCAGAACCAGTGTTACAACGGTGCCGACCGCGGTTCCGACAACAGAACCAACTGCTCCCCCGACAACGGAACCAACCGAGACCGTCAGGACCGTTGTCACAACGGTGCCGACCACGGATCCTCCTGTAACAGCCCTGACGATCGTGACCACACAAACCACCGAACCTACCGAAACCATCCCCACCTACGTCACCCAGCCGACAACGGAACCTACCATCACCATCGTGACCGTCAATCCTACGGAAGTCGGTGGCGGCAAGGGGTACATCGACACCTACTGCAACATTGACGGCGCTTCCGTTGCATTCGATGGCAGTTACCAGTGCACGATTGCGCAGGGTGTCTGCACGGTAGGCGTCTCACCGACCGGCACACCGGTTTCAACCATCACCGTCTCAAAATCCGGTTATGTCACCTGGTCCGGGTCCCTTGGAAAGATGCCGGAGAACGGGCAGCACGTTTCCGTGTATGCAACCCTGAACCCGGTGACGACCGCACCAACCGTAACGCCATCCCCGCAGACCGGTACCATTTATGCGCAGTCAAACCCTGCAGGCGCGCTGATCTACCTGAACGGCAACTCCTACGGGTATTCGCCGGTCACCATCCCGAACCTTGCACCCGGAACCTATACCATGAAGGCAGCCCTGAACGGCTACTCGCCGAACACGCAGGTCGTCACGGTCTATTCCGGCCAGACAACATCATATTACCCGGTTCTCCAGGCCTCCCCACCGGCCCCCCGCAGTACCGGTACGGTCTCCGTGACATCCAGTCCCACCCATGCCCTCGTGTACGTGGATGGGAACTACCAGGGAAAAGCGCCGCTGACCGTCACCCTGTACCCGGGAAGCCACACGTTCAGGCTCTCCCTCACGGGGTATACTGACTATACCTCGACCCTCTACGTGACTGCGAACACCAACCAGAACCTCAATGTGGCCATGACCACCGCAGTCTACGGTACGGCAGCGATCACCTCCATGCCCGGGGCCAGTGTCTTTATGGACAGCGCGTCACAGGGAAAGATTCCCTCGTCCGGCACCCTCACCATCAATAGCGTGGCAAGCGGCAACCGCCTCTTCAAGGTCACGGCCTCCGGGTACAATGACTGGCTCAACACCATCTACATCCAGCCGAATGTTGTCACGCCCATCAACGCGGCTCTGACGCCTGTTGGCGTGAACCCGACACCGGTCCCGGCTACCGGGGCAATCGAGGTCGTATCCACACCTGCCGGAGCCGAGATCTATGTCGACAACCTGTTCAAGGGGTATTCCCCGTCCACGCTCACCGGTATTGCTCCCGGGGACCACCAGGTCCTGCTCAAGTATACCGGGTATGTCGATTACTCGCAGACTGCCACGGTGACCTCCGGCCAGACCACCCCGCTTGCCATCAGTATGCAGCCCGCACCAGCGCCGACCCCGGCCTCAGCTCCATCCCTTGCGATCCTCATCGCGGGACTTATTGGCGCGGCTGGTATCAGTGCCGTGCTGAGGAGGAGATCCTGAAATGACCTGTTCATGTTCCAAATCAACCAGACTCTGGGCGGCCTCGATCCTCGTGATCATCATCATCGGGGCCCTCACCGTATTTGCCTATACCAGTGAACAAAACGCGCTGAAGAGCGCTACCCAGGAGGGAATGAAATCCACGGTCTCGGTCATGGCAACCCAGGTCCATGCCACCGCTCTCGCCAACATCACCGCGGGAAGCGAGACATCCCCGGAATACCTTGCCATAGCAAATAACCTCCAGACCATGCGCAGCATGGATGACCGGATCCTCAATGCCTATATCCTGAAGGTCTACCCCAACAAGACCGCGATCTTCCTCGTGGATGATCTCTACCCGGATGACCCGCTGGGATCGGCAAAGACCGGGGATGTCTCCACTGCCCCGGACCAGATCGAGATCTTCTCAGCCCTCTCCGGCCCGACGGTCTCAAAGGAGCCGTACACCACCCGGTTCGGATCGTTCATGAGCGCTTATGCCCCCATCGATGATTCGGTGGAAGACTCCACCGGCAACACGGTCGCAGTCCTTGCCATCGACATGTCTGCAAAGGATTACAATGAGGCCACCTCAAAGGGCGGGCTCATCCTTCTCACCGGCCTTGTCTCGATAGTCCTGGCAATTGGCGCCCTCTTCCTTGGGGCCCGCCGCGAGGATAAGAAGGAATAACGGTATGAGCGCGGGGATTGGACCCCGTAATCTCTTTTTTCCCGCAGTGCCCATATTCAAGGGAATGGTTCCAGTCAGATCATTGTTGATTGCAGGGCTCCTTGTTGCAGCCCTCGTGCTCTGTGCGGGATGCACCCAGTCCGCTCCCGCGGTGAAGACCGAATCTGCCACCGGGGTCATCACGCCGGCACCGGTTATCCCGGCCGCCACCCTGTCGCCCGGAGCAGCGCAGGCCACGACAGGCTCGTCCCTGTCAGGAAAGAATGTCCTGCTTGAGACCTCGATGGGGAATATCACCATAGCGCTCGATCCCGCCATGCCGATCACGGCCGGCAACTTCGAGACCCTGGTTCAGAAGGGCTACTACAATGGCGTAATCTTCCACCGCGTCATAGACGGGTTCATGATCCAGGGCGGCGACCCGACCGGTACCGGCCGCGGCGGGCCGGGCTACACGATCCCGGATGAGCTCCCCGTCACCAACAAGAATAACCGGGGCACCATCTCGATGGCAAATTCCGGCGCCAACACCGGGGGATCGCAGTTCTTCATCAACCTCGTGGACAACAACGAGCTCGACACCAAGCACCCGGTCTTCGGCACCGTTATCGAAGGAATGGATGTCGTGGACGCCATCGGGAAAGTCCAGACATCGGGAGGCAAGGTCAACCGCCCGCTCCAGAATGTCACAATCATCCGTGCGACAATGGTCTGAACCATCCTTTTT
>JBAYMI010000204.1:0-4730 GCA_041663625.1 Methanoregula sp. | reverse complement strand
TTGGTGATGGTTGCCTTGACCGGTGTTTCCGTGGTAAGGTAGGCGCCTTTCAGCGTGAAGGGAGTAGTCCCGTTAACCGTACCTTTCCCATAGTCCCCGGTCTCGAAGCTCCCCACCATGTTCGTCACGGTGATCTGGTAACTCCCCGGCCTGGAGACGGATGTGTCGATTGGTGCGGACCAGACATTTACTCCCCCGGTTCCCTGACGTACTTTTGAACCGCCATTGGTGCCGGCTGCCTGGACCATAAGATCCGTCCCCACCGGGAAATTTGTCGAACCGCTGACAATCAGGATGTCGCCGGTTGTTATTTCGGGAACGGGATCAACCCTGATGTACTGTGCCGTACCCGCGGCAGCCTGGTTCTCGTGGACCGTGAATGTTGTCATGCCGGAGATCTCTCCGGGCGCCGGCGCGTTTTTGTCATACACAAATGCGATCACGGTGTATTCGCCGGCCAGGAATTTTTTCGAAGGCACATCGAATGACCAGGCAGCAACGCCGTCAGGATCGTTCTCCACGCCCACCATGCCGGTAGCCACCATGGAATCATCCAGGCGCATCGTGGCGCCGGTCTTTGGATCGGTGACCATTCCGGTGTTGAGGTCAAGGGATGACGGGTGGATATCCACGAGGATCTCCGATCCTGCCGGGAGGCTGGTGTTTCCCGTGACCGTGAACTGGTCGCCGATGTTCTTATCGCCCACCAGGTCAACCGAGATGAACGGCTTTGCCGCTGTAAACCCGGTGACCATGCCCACGCAGACGATGACGGCAAATATGCCGACAGCCAGGAGGGCCCCCGAGAGGAGGTTCTTCTTGCTCATAATATCACATGCACAATATATTGTGCATTGTGTATAAACTTTTTGGCAAATTGTAAAAATTTTGGTGCACAAAACCGGGAATGTGTAGGGTTATACCCCCTATCTCTGCCAGTTTTTGTCTGGTTATAACCCTGCGCATCTTCTGGTCACAGAATTATATCCCGCGAATGAGGGGGGGGTCAACAGCAGACCCCCTCCCCCTTTTGCGTTTCAAATCGATCATACCCCCCCTGCCTGGGGGTGGGGGGGTATCCGGCAGACCCCCCCACCCCTTTGACCGGATCAGACCGCCCGGATCAAATTTGAGTAGGCAACGATACCGCCCCCTCCATCATGACTCTGCTACGGGCAGCTCATAAAAAACGCGTGCAATAGTGCGTACATCCCATTTTTGAGGAGGGGGGTATCCATGAGACCCCCCCACCAATTTGGATTTCAAATCGATCATACCCCCCCACCCCATGCCAGGGGGGGTATGGTTGATACCCCCCATGCAGGGCCGGAGATTTTCCTGAAAGAGGGGTTGCCGGATGCGTTTCGGATTGCGAAGTTACGTCGGGAAGTGACTAAATGGGTGGGTTGGGGACGGTACTGGCGGGGAGGGGGGGTATGCGGGAGACCCCCCTCCCCCTTTGTTTTTCAGAACGTTTTGGCTCCCGAGTGAATAGTTCCGGAAGTTCAATCCATTCCCCAATCCATCAGAACTACTATTTTCTGTTGTAAGACTCGTGAGATCGTGAACATCCATGGTACGGATGATCCAAATGTCTTCCCTATACTATATAATAAATAAAATGGCGATAATTCTCTCATTTTTTTAAATAATTGCTTTTACTTTCTTTCAAAAAGAGAAGAATGCTGATTGGGAAAATGCAGTTCATCGTCTCTCTCCCCAGCACAGATGATCACTGCGATCATCGCAGGACCCGATCGTGCACACCGTTAAGTGAATAATTCCCCGGTGTTGATTTTTCTTCTCACTCCCCACAGCCACCCGGATGTCTGGTGCCGCACCCGCCCGCTGAACAGGCAGATTCCGTCTCCGCATTCCCCGATCGGCCATCCGCTGCCAGGTATTCTTTCACCACCCGCTCCGCAACCTGGTACGCGTACACCGTGAACATCTCGTCCGGCACCTCATCGATCCCGAACGGGAGGTCGAGGTTGTAGATAAGGTCTGCCCGGACGATCTCCGGCTTCAGTTCCGGAATGGCCCCGTTCATCATCCGCGACGAACAGTTGATGAAACAGCCCTCGATCGCGATAACCTTCTCTGCCCTGCGGACAAGGTTCCGCTGGCCGGTATCCTTGGTGAACGCACCGCCAAGGCAGATCCGCACGGTCTCATCTCGTACGAGCCGGTGAGCGACCAGGTTCGCAGCCCGCCGGGCAACCTCGCCCCGGGCACACGCCCCCTCGCAGGCCATCACCGCGATCTTTGGCGGGGTCGTGGAGTTCTTCTCTGCATAGTTCTCACAGGCCGGGCATTTGCCGGTCACTTTTTCGATCTTTATCGTTTCATAGTCCATTGATCTCCTCCTTCTGCTGATGCGTGGGAGCGGGTGCGATATATATCCCGGAACCGGATTTCAAAAATAATTGAAATCAGGCAATTTACCAGAATCGGATGAAAAGAAGAGTCCGCAGGACTCGACAAAATCCAGCCGATTATTCCTGTTCTACGGCGTGACGAGGTCCTCGTTCCGAATGATTATATGGTCAAATAATTAACTGTTGGCCGGTGTAATCCGAATGTCAACCGTAGAAGAAAATATGCGTCTCATGCAGACGCTGGACGATGCCTGGAATTCACAGGACTGGGCAGTATTCGAGAAACGCCATGCAAAAGAAGTTGACGTTTTCTGGCCGGGCCAGCCAGCTCCGACCCATAGCCGGTTGTCCCACAAGGAAGAGGCGATCGCTTTCTTCAAAATATTCCCGGATAATAAGGTAGGGAACCGGCCTTACAAGATATTCTTCGGCCAGGGCGACTATACCTGCTCGGTTGCCGATTTCACCGGGACATTCAGGGGCCCGATGACCACTCCCGATGGTAACGTGATACAGCCAAACGGGAAGAAATTCAAGGTAGAGTTCTGCACGGTGGCCCACTGGAAGAACGGGGAGATCATCGAGGAGAAGCTCTTCTACGACAAGATGTCCATGATGCAGCAGATTGGGCTGATGTGAGCGTCCAAATTGCAGTACATCTTTTTTATGAACTCACCCTGATACAAGGGTACGGGAATATACAGGCATGACGAAAACTACAAAAAAATCCGGCGAACCAGACGACGATTCCATGAAGATCACCGTGAGCAAAAACGGCCCCTATCTAGTGACCGGCGGAATTCCGCTCATCCAGGAGGAGATTTGCAATGATGACGAAGGCTACTGCCGGACATGGAAGGAAGCAAAGAGGTTTCCCGTGCAGGAGCAGTATGCCCTCTGCCGGTGCGGCCACTCCGGGAACAAACCGTTCTGTGACGGGACGCATGCGAAGATCACCTTCAACGGCACCGAAACTGCCGGGAATGAGCCGTACCTCCGGCACCCGAGGATCATAGAGGGCCCGGAACTGGAACTGCTTGACTACGAGAACCTCTGCGTCCATGCCCGGTTCTGCATGCGGGCCGGGGGGATCTGGAACCTCACCAAGCAGTCCGATATCACGGAGGCAAGGGAGACGGCGATCGAAGAAGCCTCCAACTGCCCTTCAGGCCGGCTCGTCATAAAGGATCAGGAAACCGGCAAGACGATCGAGCCGGAACTGGAGAAATCCATTGTTGTCATCGAGTATCCTGCAAAGGGCGAGCATGGGCCGCTGTGGGTGCGTGGCGGCATCCCGGTGGTTTCTGCTGATGGCAAACCGTACACGGTCAGGAACCGGCTCACCCTTTGCCGGTGCGGGAAGTCCCACAACAAGCCGTTCTGCGATGGCAGCCATGTTGACCATTGAACCGGCTGGTTGCAGATTTTTCCCGGCAGCCTCCCGGCAGGTGAGATCAAAATCCAGAATCCGTTTTTTCTGTGATAGGGTGGATCGCGGGAGAAATAATGCACCGGTTCCCGCCAGGATCGTATTATTTCCTCCCGGATCCTTGATCTATCCATGGCAACTGCCCGCTGCTGCCCGGCCGACTGCGCCCTCCGGAGCGACTGGGAAGACGAACTCCGGCAGGAGAAGGAGATGCTTGAGGGGAACCCGGTCACCGCACTGCTGGAGTACATGAAACTTCTCGATCATCCGCTCCGCCTGAAAATAATCCTGATGCTCCTGAACCGAGATCACTGTGTCTGCGAGTTCTGGTATATCTTCCAGGAACCCCGGAGCCTCATCTCCTATAACTTAAAGAAACTCAAAGAGGGCGGGCTTATTAGGTCCTACTATCGTTCGAACCACAAGATCTACAAACTGAACGAAGCAAACGTGCCGGTGATCCGGAAGATCGTTACAGCGGTACAGGAATAAAACCGATCACCGGATAACCGTCCGTCCGGTCTCCGTCAGCGAGTAGATGATCCAGTTGCCGTGGTACTCCCCTTCGATAAGCCCGCTCTCTTTTAAGATATTCAGGTGGTAGGAGAGTTTCGAGCCGGCAAGGCGCATGAACCGGTTGATGACGCAGACGCAGAGCGGCTGATCCTTGATAAGATAAAGAATGGTGAGCCGGAGCGGATCGGAGAGCGCATGGTAGACCCTGCTCTTCTCCTCAAGATCGCCCGGAGAGGGGATGCGTCCCGCAAGCGCTTCCAGCCCGCCTATGGCATCGAGATCCTTCTGGATCTGCTCCGGGAGTTCCGTTGCCGGGTCCCCTGTTTGCGCCGGCGTCCCGCAACAGGATGAGGTCTTCCGCTTCATTTCAAATAAATCTGAAATGGCAAGATATATAACCTTGCCCT
>JBAYMI010000203.1:0-4733 GCA_041663625.1 Methanoregula sp. | reverse complement strand
CCATCCGTAAGCGTGTAGAGATTTGGACTGACTCTGTGCCGGCACTGGCATAGATCACGACACCAATAGATCATGCCACGATCACGCAAAGAGCCCGCTGATCGATCCGACGACAAGCACCATGGGAGTGAAACTGATGAGACTGAGCACCGCAACGATGGCAAGCCAGGCCAGGATCTCCGGTATCATGCCGAGGGCAGTTATCCGTGACAGGGCCCGGGCTCCCCGGTCCATGACCGTCTTTTTTCCCCCGGGTGTCATATCCTCGTCACAGAAATGCGCCATGAAGCGGACGGTGAACACAATCACGGGCGGCCAGAGCATAAGGGCAATACATCCCCCGGCATACGGTACAAACGAGACGGCACGGAGACCATACGTGTAGAGCAGCCCGGTAAGGGTGACGATTCCCAGGGCAATGAAATAGTTCACGATCCCGATATGATCCATGGTCCTCTTGATAGCCAGGACGTTGAACGCCTCACGGACATATCCCGTCCGGGCGAACCGTATGGCCCCGACAATGACATACTGTGCAGCAATGAAGAGGATCACCAGCTGGATGCCCAGAAGAATGAGGATAACTACCAATCCGAGGGTCGTTCCCTTGAGGAGACCGGGAAGTATTCCGCCATCGGCGACCGAATATTCGATGAACGCAAGGATGGAAGGGACAATGATCCAGACAAGGGGGATCGCGTGGACTTTGATACCATCAAGACAGAGCTGGAGCCCGTTATCGAACTCCGGGGGGGCGGAATCGCCTTTCAGGAGGCGCACGACATATCCCGAGATCAGGAAATAGCACAGGAGCCCGAGTGCGATCAGGAGACCGGCCTCTCCCCAGGGCATAAGGGCCCAGTGGATCCGGGTGCCCTCGATGAGATTCAGGTTACCGGCAAGCGATGAGAGCGCCAGCCACGGCAGGGCGAGCAGGACGAGGATCAGCCAGCGGGACCATCTCCCGACCAGGGTTGCCCGGGTAAAGGCAGCGGATTCCCGGATAAAATGGCTGACATCCATAGCGTATGCATTCAATGATTGGCAGCAGGGGTACAAATAGGCATGTGGATCCTGGGAAGAACGCAGGAAAAACTGTGTAAAAGAGAGAGATCTACTCTCTGTTTCTCATGATGACGAGCGCACAGCAGATGCCGATGCCTGCCAGGGGAATGAACACCGGCAGCGGGGACTTGGTCGGCTGGGATGCGGAAGTCGCTGGCGTGGTTACGGATACAAGCGTTCCGGATACTGCCGTGTAGCTTCCCCCGGTCACGGCAACCGACGAGGTCCAGTCCTGGTACCCGCTCTGGCGCAGCACGATGACATGGCTCCCGGCCGGGATATCCGAAAGCACCATGGGCGTAACGCCCCGGAACGTAGTATCGAGATAGACATTTGCTCCTGCGGGAGTGGAACCAACCGTCAGCTGCCCGGTAGTATCGGATCCTGACGGTGAAGGAACCATGGTTGCCGTGATGACCTTGACCGCATTTGCCTGGACCGTCACGGTCTCGGAATAGGTCTGGTAATCCGGCATGGAGAGGCTGACCGAATAGCTTCCCGGTGTCAGCTGGGTGACATACACGGGGTCTCCCGGGTACGTGGTGCCTTTGTAATCACCGTTCACGGTGACTCCGGCTCCCGGGGGTATCGATTGGATCTGGAGGTCTCCGTAGGGGGACGACTGCGGGTACGGCGTCATCCCGGGGGCAAGGGTTGTTGTCCTGTCAGCGGAGATGGTAAACTGTTCCTCATGATCGTAATAGCCGGGCTTCTGGAGCAGGAGTCTGTGGCTGTCCGGGGAGAGCGACATCGTCTGATCGCCGTTTCCCTTGTAGATACCGTCAACGTAAATATCCGCTCCGAACGAGGTGATGTCCAGGAATCCGACTGCAACGGGGTTGGGATAGAGATTCGCGTTGACAACCGTGGTTCCATAGTCATCCAGGTACATGGTATCGCTCCACGTCTGGTATCCGTCCATGGTGACGACAATGGTGTGCCAGGAATTGGGTGTGGCTGCGAAATCATCGGGAGTCAAATACCCGCAGTGGTAGTCAACACAGAACGAGGCTCCCGACGGGGTCGAGTAGACACGGAACTGAGGACTGTCAGCTGCAACCGGGGAGATCAGGGTAACGAGGCAGACAAGAAGTGCCCCTATGAACAGAAGGGATCGGCCATTCAGCATCATACTATCTGAATATCAGACGATTGTATAAAAAAGAGCCGAATTGGATACAAATGTGGCCCCGGGTCACAGAACGGGTGCGAGGTTCCGGGAGTGGGGGGCAGGAGGAACACAGGTCGTCTCCTGTCCGGCCAGGTCCCGGGGCGGACAACTTACATTTTCACGGTACCGGGTTATCATCAGCGTGAACCTGCAGACACCCTCCAGGATCCCGGACTTCAGGCGTAAAGACACTATCCAAAGATATAACTCAAATCAGTATAAAAACGGAATCAGTCCATTTGCCCACGAGGAAACCGTGCCTGCCGCATATTCTGTCCTGTATGTTGATGACGAACCGGATCTTCTGGAAATTGCCAGGGAATTTCTCGAAAGTTCAGACGAGTTCGCTGTCGATACCCGCGGTTCTGCAAAAGAGGCTCTGCCCCTTCTCAAAGACCACCGGTACGATGCCATCGTCTCCGACTTCCAGATGCCGGGCATGAACGGGATTGCATTCCTCAGGGAGGTCCGTTCATCTTCTGGCAATGTCCCGTTCATCATCTTCACCGGCCGGGGGAGGGAAGAGGTGGTCATCGAAGCCCTGAACAGCGGAGCAGATTTCTATCTCCAGAAAGGGGGAGAACCCGAGGCCGTATTCGCTGAACTCACCCATATGCTCCGCAGGGCCATCCAGATGCGGCGGGCAGAGATCTCCCTTGTCGAGCAGGAGCAGCGCTACCATGATCTCCAGAATGCCAACGACCTTATCCAGAGCATCGCGCCCGACGGGCACTTCCTGTTTGTCAATAAAAAATGGCAGGACACCCTCGGGTACACCGGGAACGAGCTGGCCACGCTCACGCTCTTTGATATCGTCCACGAGGAGAGCAGGGAGCACTGCAAAACCCTGTTCCCCCGGGTCATCGGCGGTGAGGACGTAGGCATCATCGATTTCGTATTCCGGGCCAGCGACGGCAGAAAGGTGTACGTGGAGGGGTTTGCCTCCTGCAAGATCACCAACGGCAAACCGCAGTACACCCGGGGAATCTTCAAGGATGTTACCCACCGCAGAGAGACGGAATCGGCCCTCAGGGAGAGCGAGATGCGGTTCCGGACCATCTTTGAGAACAGCCCGTATCCCATTTCCATCAACAGCCTGCCGGACATGAAGTTTATCACGGTCAATGCCGCGTTCACGAGAGCCAGCGGGTATTCCGTGGATGAGGTACTGGGAAAGAACCCGATCACGATAGGGCTCCTCCCCCTTGCGGAAGCGACAAAACTGGTATCCCGCATGGTACTGAAAGGCAGGCTTGATGATGTGCCGCTCACCCTGAACGCGAAAGAGGGACGGCAGGTGCAGGTCCGCTTCTCCACGATCCCGGTCACCATCAACAACAAGACTGCCAGCATGACCATGACCGCAGAAGTCTCCCGTATCAGAGAGGTTGAGGAGGAACTGCTGCGGGAGAATCGGGAACTCCGGGCAAGCGAGGAGAAATACCGCCTCTTAACCGAAGTGACCAATGATATCATCTATATGACCGACCCGGAGGGCAGGTTCATCTACGTCAGCCCCCAGGTCTCCCGGTACGGATATCATCCTGACGAGATGATCTCCCGTAACTGCAGGGAATTCCTTGAGGAAAATTGCCGGACCAACGCAATCGCCACCATGAAAACGACTCTGCTGGGAGGGGCCGCGATGGCCGAGGTCCGTATACGCGACAAGGACGGGAACCTGCACTGGATGGAGGACAGCGGGGCACCGGTTCTCGATGCATCCGGATCCGTGGTGGGAGTCTCGGGAATCCTGCGGGACATCACCCGCCGCAAGGAGGCAGAGGCGGCCCAGAGGGAGAGCGAGGAGAAGTTCCGGATGCTGGTCGAACACTCCTTTGACGGGATCCTTATCACCGACCTGACCGGGCTCATCCTGTTCAATAACCGGGCGGCGGCAAACATCCTTGGTTCCGGCAGCGATACGGACCGGGTTGGATCGGCAAACCTGATGGATTTCGTCGTCCCCGAGGCCCGTGAGGCGATCCTGAAAAACTTCAACCGGAACCCTCCGGAGAGAGAGAGTTACCCGGTGAATTACCAGGCGGTTACGATCACCGGTCGGAAGATCTGGGTCGAGGGTGTGGGGAAACGGATCGCATTCCGGAATGCTCCTGCCGTCCTGGTCTCGCTCCGGGATATCACCGCCCGTAAACGGATGGTGGACGCACTCCACCGGACCAACAAGCAGCTCAACCTGCTCTCCAGTATCACCCGGCACGATCTCCTCAACAAGGTTGCCATCATCCTGGGAAATATCGAGATCACGAAGATGGGCGGAGGGGGCCCGACGGATTACCCGGCAGTCCTTGATAAGATCGAGTCCTCGGCGGCCATCATGCGGTCGCAGCTGGAGTTCACGCGGATCTACCAGAACCTCGGGACAAAAGAGCCGGAATGGCAGAAGCCCGGAAAGAGCCTCTCGCGGGCACACCTCACCCGGTCCATCACCCTGAAAAACGAGCTGGGCGATCTCGAGATCTATGCAGACCTCCTG
>JBAYMI010000202.1:0-4749 GCA_041663625.1 Methanoregula sp. | reverse complement strand
TCGCCGTCTTGTAGAACGTGCCCTTGAAGTCAATGTTGATACCGCTGACGTGGAGTCCGTAGAGGTCGTGGATCTCGTTCTCGTACACGAACGCCCCGAAGTAAGCGTTGCTGATGCTCGGGATTACCACATCTTCTTTGACGGTGATCCGGTAACTCAGCAGGGCGAAGTCCTTGTCATACACGTAGATGATCTCGAAATCATCGCCAATCTTCGTACACCCGATCTGGACAAGGCGGTAGCCATCCTTCTTTGCCTGTTCGGCCTTTGCCACGACATCGCCAACGCCAATCGGGGTAATTACCTGTGCTGCCATCATTGTGCACCTCCGGTCTGTTTTATATGTTCAGGATGGAGTCCTGCGTGCCGGTGTTCTTTTTTGTCGGCATCCAGCACCATCTTCGTCCGCTTCTTCTCCAATATGCCGAGTGCCGTCACGATCCCGTCGATGATCGATTCGGGGCGGCAGGCACAGCCGGGCACGTACACGTCCACCGGGATCACCTTGTCGATCCCGCCGGAAACATTGTAGCACTCCCTGAAGACACCGCCGGAGCAGGCGCAGATGCCCACTGCCACGACAACATTCGGGCGCGGTATCTGGTCGTAGAGGTTCTTCACAATCTCCTTATTCTGCTCGTTGACGGAGCCGGTGATCACGAAGATATCGGCATGCTTCGGGTTGCCGGTATTGATGATGCCGAACCGCTCGACATCGTACATCGGGGTCAGGCAGGCCAGCACCTCGATATCGCAGCCATTGCAGCTCGAGGCATCGTAGTGGATGATCCACGGGGACTTTGCCATATAGGTCATGATACGCCTCCATTCAGGAAGTAGAGGGCAGCCAGGTTGACCACGCCCACCACGAGCGCGATCAGCCACGAACTCTTCACGGCAAGCTGCCACTTCACGCGGGCATTCGTGTTATCGATGAGGATCTCCAGCAGGTAGACGATGATCACCGCTGCAATGCCCAGCAGCGGGCTGAATGCGAAGAAGAGGAACACGAACCCGAGCAAAAGGACGGTCTCGTACCAGTGCGTGATCTCGATCCAGGCAAGCGAGGGGCCGGAGAATTCGGTGGTAACCCCTTTGACGATCTCCTGGTGGGCATGGTGCGATGTGGAGATATCGAACGGGGATTTGCGCAGCTTGATGGTCAGGACGTAGATGAACCCAAGGAAGATACCCGGGACAAGGAGTATGACCGGAACGGTCGTTGCCGCGATATCGCTTACATTGAAACTCTTTGTCGCAACATACAGGCCCACCGCCGCCAGGATCACCATGGGTTCATAGGCCATGATCTGGAGGAGTTCCCGCTCTGCGCCGACATAGCTGTAGGGGGAGTTTGCTGCATAGGCACCCAGCACAAGGAAGATCTGCGCAAGGGTGAGGGCGAAGATAACGAGCAGGAGATTACCCCCGGCAAAGAAGATGGCTCCCGTGAAGGCCATGAAGACCACATAGCAGATCGCATAGAAGATCTGCGTCTCGTTCACGACCGCATTCTCCTTCTCGAAGAGCTTGCCCACATCCCAGAACGGCTGGAATATGGACGGGCCGACCCGGCCCTGCATGTGCGCCGTGATCTTCCGGTCGATACCGGCAATGAGCCCGCCTATGAGCGGGGCAACAAGGACAAAGACAATCGCCCAGACGATGTTTATCACAGGATCACCCCTTTAGCGACCGTGGCGAGGAGCATGATGACGATCAGGGCCGAACAGAGCCAGATTCCCACCGGACGAAGCTTTGCCTCGCCGAAGTACGGGTGGAGGTAGTAGCTTGAAAGAACCGTCTTCTTCTGGACGCCCAGCGATCCCGAGAACCGGAGGTCCTGCGTGGTCGTCCGCCCACCCATATAGGGAGAGACGTGCCGGTGTTTCCGGTGCGGGATCATGATCGAGAGCGGCAGGAGCACAATCAGGAAGAGCATCAGCATCATGATGATGATGTTATCCAGTGTGAAACTGGTTGCGTGCCCGGTGGTTGCAAGGAGGAACGGATCTACCAGTTTCACCGAGATCAACGGGAAGACGAGCGTTGTGATGAACGAGAGTCCCGCAAGGGCGGTAAGCGCCGTCCACTCGCTCTTATCCACCTCGCCCTCGATGTTCTTGCTGTCCGAGGTGACGGAAAGGATCTTGCCCATCCACTTTGTCCAGAAAAAGACCGTCATAGCACTCCCGAAGGCAAGGATGATGACGAACAGGAAACCGAACGGCGCATCGATGAACGCCTGGATGGCCGCCCACTTGGAGATCAGCATGCCGAACGGTGCAAGGAACATGCCGGCAATGCCTATCACCATCATAGCCGCAATTTTCGGCGTGCGCACGATAAGGCCGTTCATGTCGTCGATCTCGCGGCTCTTGATCCGGTGCTCGACCGTTCCCGTGGCAAGGAAGAGGAGCGACTTGGAGATCGCGTGGAAGACTATCAGGAGGATCGCTGCCCAGACCGCCTCGTACGTGCCGATACCTGCACAGGCAACGATCAGGCCGAGGTTCGCTATCGTGGAATAAGCGAGCACACGCTTCGCATTACTCTGCGATATGGCAATGCCCGATGCGATCAGGAACGTGAGCGCACCTATCATGGCAATGAGGTATCCGGTGAAGGTGGACTGGAAGATCGGTGCAAACCGCACGATAATATAGACACCGGCTTTCACCATTGTGCTGGAGTGGAGCAGGGCCGAGACCGGGGTCGGGGCCACCATAGCCCCGACAAGCCATGACGAGAACGGCAGCTGAGCCGCCTTCGTGAGACCTGCAAACCCGATAAGGGCTGCGGGGATAAGAGCAATGGCCTTCCCGGTAGTCAGCAGATCGGAGAGTCCCATGACGCCTCCCCCATATATGGCAAGCCAGAGGATGGCAACGGTAAACGCAATGCCGCCAAGCAGGTTCATCCACAGGGCTGAGAACGCGTTGTTCGTGGCCTCCGGAGTCTTCGTGTACCCGATGAGGAGGAACGAACAGAGCGTCGTCACCTCCCAGAAGAAGTATACCCAGAGAAGGTTGTTGGAGAAGACCAGCCCGAACATTGCTGAAAGGAAGAGGAAGAGAACGGCAAAGAACCACGGGCGCTTGTCCGGCATCTCCTTGTGGCTTTCATGGAAGAACTTCATGTACCCGAGCGAGTACACACAGATGAGGCTCCCGATGATGCCAATGATCATGGCCATGATATTCGAGAATTCGTCGATGAACAGGTTCGACTCCACGTGGACTCCGTGGGCATAGAACAGTTCAAAGTACAGCATCAGAGCGGATTGTACAAGGATGAGCGCCACGACATGCCATTTCTTATACGTGATGCCGAGATACAGGATGAAGACGGCGATCAGCATCTCGAGACCGAACATCACCACACCGGCCTCTGCGGCAGGAATGAACGAGATCAGGACGGCTCCCTTGTCAAAGGTCGTTATGAGCAGGTACACGCTGGCCACACCGATGACCAGTGCGGACAGACGGACAATCCAGTCCCGTTCGAGATCCTTTTTTGCAATCAGCAGAAAGAATGCAGCGATGAGCGGAAACAGGATGAGAAATATCAATAGCTGAGTGAGTTGCACCAGATACCCTCCCGCTCTGAATATGGGAATTTTTCATTATTAATCATATTGGAATTGTTCACGATTCTTCACCAACAGGTGACAACAGGGCCGTATGTCAGGGTAAACCGGGAGAGAACACCTGATCCTGCAGGCCCACCGGTAAAAAGGAAAGAGCCAGGAAAACGCTGGGATATACAAAAAACGTGACAGATCTGCCCGGATCCCCCTGTGGTGCAGGGGGCGCGTAATAGATAAAAGTTTAATGTTCCAAAAATGCACTAATGATCTCTTAGGATGGGTTGTGTACGTGTGCGGGGGAATCCCCGGAAGCATAAAGAGCCCTCCTTTGGGTCATTTGAGCAGGTCTCTGCTGATGCCAATTAATCATACCTGATGTGTCTGCACAAGTATCCGGGATGGTCCCACTGAAGGATCCTTCTGACACAGCAGGGAGGTCATGGAATGATTGACTCTGTATTACTAATCGTGATTGCGATATGTATCATCGCACTGGGTCTTGCCGCTATCCTGGCGCGTAATCTCCTCTCACAGGACGAGGGTACGCCAAAGATGCGAGAGGTCTCGGATGCGATCCGGGTGGGTGCGGAAGCATTCATCAAGCGTCAGTACTCGACTATCGCCGTGCTAACCATAGTGTTTGCCGTGGTGATCTTTGCAGTGTATTATTTCACCAACCAGCAGGACCTTGCCCTGGCAACGGCAGCTGCTTTCATCGTTGGTGCAGCCTGCAGTGCAGTTGCCGGTGTCGTTGCAATGTTCATTGCCGTAAGGACGAACATCCGCACGGCGGCAGCTGCCCAGACCAGCGACGGGAAGGCACTTGACTTCTCGTTCCGCGGCGGGGCCATCTCCGGCCTGATCATCACCTCGATGTCGCTCCTCGGTGTCTCGCTGACGTACATCGCGCTCGGTGCAGACCCGCAGCACACCCCGTTCGTCATCGTCGGGTTCGGTTTCGGTGCTTCCTTCGTCGCACTCTTTGCCCAGCTCGGTGGCGGTATCTACACCAAGGCCGCCGATGTCGGTGCAGACCTTGTGGGTAAGGTCGAGGCCGGTATCCCTGAAGACGATGTCCGGAACCCGGCCACCATCGCGGACCTTGTCGGCGACAATGTCGGCGACTGTGCCGGCCGTGGTGCCGACCTCTTCGAGTCCAC
>JBAYMI010000201.1:0-4749 GCA_041663625.1 Methanoregula sp. | reverse complement strand
GATTGTGCCGGGCCCGGTGCCAACAACGACATCCCCCCGCAGACCAAGATCAACATCATCATCGACCACCACAAGGAGGGAAAGCACCTCTCGACCCAGAATGCATTTGTCGATATCCGCCCCGGTGTCGGTGCCACAGCAAGCATCATGACCCAGTACCTGCAGGAGCTGGACGTGCCGGTCGATAAACGGGTCGCCACTGCGCTGCTCTATGGTATCCGGACCGACACCAAGGAGTTCAAGCGCAATGTTACTCCGCAGGACCTCAGTTACGCGGGATTCCTCCTGCCGCTGACCGATGCCGACCTGCTCGACAAGATCATGTCGCCCTCCATGTCGCAGGAGACCCTTGACGTGATCGGCAAGGCGATCCACGAGCGGAAGGTCCAGAGCGGATATCTCTTCGCGAACGTAGGGTACGTGATGAACCGCGATGCCCTGCCGCAGGCTGCCGAGCTCCTGATCACCCTGGAAGGCGTGAACACGGCGCTCGTGTACGGCATCACGGACAATGCGATCATCATCTCGGCCCGCAACCGCGACATCCGGCTCCACGTGGGCAATGCCCTCTCGGAGGCATTCGGGGGGATGGGCGATGCGGGCGGACACCCGAATATGGGGGCTGCCAGCCTCCCGCTCAACTACTTCTCCCGGGTGGAGAACAAGGCGCAGCTCCTTGAGTTCGTGATCGAGCCGATCCTCCAGAAGTTCAAGAACCTTGTCGGCCTTGAGAACGAAGGAAAGAAGAATGGCGGACCGTAACCGGCCGTATTATCGGATGCCGGACGAGTAATTATGCAGTTCTCCGAATGGGAACCCCACTACCGCGAGATCCTTGAGTACTTCGGGTTTGACCGGGCAGGGGACGAGGAGGCAGCCCGGCTTCTTGAATCTCTCTTGGACCGCGACAACCTGCTCTCGCTCGTCGCCCTCACCGAAGGAAACGAGGTGACGGTCTGCGGGAACGCCCCCTGCCTGAAGAATGAGCTTGGCAGAATCCATGGCATTGTCTTTGCTGCTGATGCAGCAGCGGAAGTCCTTGAGGACAACGGCATCCGCCCGGATGCGGTCTTCACGGATCTCGATGGGACAACCGACCGGCTCCTGGCAATGAACCGCGAGGGAACGATCGTGATCGTCCATGCGCATGGCGACAATATCCCCCTCCTGAAGCACTGGGTCCCCCGGTTCCCCGGCAAGATTGTCGGGACAACCCAGGCAGCCCCGCTCCCCCGGGTCCACAACTTCGGCGGGTTCACGGATGGCGACCGGGCAGTCTTTGCCGCCGATGAGTTCGGGGCATCGCACGTCACGCTGGTCGGCTTCGACCTTGACGACAAGAACGTGGACCCGATGAAACGCGGGAAACTCCACTGGGCGAGAAAACTCCTTGCCCTGATCGGGTACCAGGTATGAGTGCGACTGCGTTCATCCTCGACGGGTACGTGGACGAACCCGCATGTCTCGGCGTTCCCCCTTACATTTCGCCCTATATCCGCACGGTTGCCGGGGCACTCATCGCTCACGGTCATACGGTGGGGTATCTCACCATCGACCAGCTGAGGAAGGATCCTCTGCGGACCGCCGACCTGAACAAGGCATCCCTGCTGGTTATGATTGCGGGGGTCACGGTGCCGGGGAAGTACCTTGGCGGTACGCCCGCAACGCTCACCGAGATCCAGCAGATCGGCCACATGGTGCGGGGGCCAAAGAAACTGATCGGCGGCCCCATCGGGTTCGGTTACGCGGGGGAAGGCGGGCAGAAGGCGATCCGGCAGGTTATCAGCGGCTTTAATGCCCTTCTGATCGGTGAACCTGCGGTTGCGCTGGACAATTACCTCACGGGCAACGACCCTGCGGGGGTGCTGGACTATGCCCGTACCGACCCGTGGAGCGTGGCGGGCAGCGGGATCATTGGGCAGCACCCCGACTACCCGTACGTGATGTGCGAGCTGGAGACCGCCCGGGGCTGCTCCCATGGTGCATCGGGCGGCTGTTCGTTCTGCACGGAACCGCTCTACGGCATGCCGAAGTACCGGCTCACTCCTGCGGTTGCGGAGGAGGTGGCTGCCCTCTATGCCCATGGCGCCCGGCACTTCCGGGTAGGGCGGCAGCCGGACATCCTTGCGTACGGTGCGGGAAGCGGGGAATACCCGGCGCCGGAACCGGAGAAGATCGATGCCCTTTTTTCAGCAATCCGCACGGCAGCTCCTGATCTTGCAACGCTGCACATCGACAACACCAACCCGGAGACGATAGCCCGGCACGAGGATGCGGCCCGGGAAGCTCTCCGTGCCATCATCCGGCACCACACATCGGGCGATGTCGCCGCCTTCGGCATGGAAACTGCCGATCCTGCCGTTGTTGCAGCAAATAACCTCAAGGCACAGGCGGATGATGTGTTCCGTGCCATAGAGATCGTCAACGAAGAGGGTGGGAAACGCCGGGACAATGTGCCCGAGCTGCTGCCCGGCCTGAACTTTGTCTGCGGGCTTGCCGGTGAAACGGAGCAGACCTATGACCTGAACGAGCAGTTCCTCGCCCGCGTGCTGAAGGCCGGCCTCTCGGTCCGGAGGGTGAACATCCGGCAGGTGATGCCCTTTGAAGGCACGCCCGCTTATACCAGCAACACGCTCGGGAAGCACGACCGTAGGTTCAAAGCGTTCAAGGAGTATGTCCGGAACAGGATCGATCTCCCGATGCTCCAGCGGGTCTTCCCCATAGGCATCGTGCTCCGGAATGTGCGGATTGAAGTGTCCGGGGATCTCTCGTTCGGCCGGCAGATGGGATCGTACCCGATCCTTGCCGGTATCCCTGTCCGGCTTACCGAGCGGAGCGTGATCGATGCCGTTGTCGTTGACTGGGGCATGCGTTCGATCACGGCACTGCCGTCCCCGGTACTGATCAACATGCTTCCCGCTGCTGCGATCAAATGGCTGCCGGGTGTGGGGAAGATGAAGGTGGCTGCTGTGATCGCGAAGCGGCCGTTTGCGGATCTTGCAGCGTACCGGAAGATTGCTGGGACATCGGCAATTGATTCTCTGATGAAATTTTAAAAAAGCGGCTTTTTTCCCCTTCCCTGTTACTTGCTCCCGGAGGCCCCACCTCATGCTTTCAATGACGGTGTTGGGGGTCGGGCAGATATTTTGGCCCTCCCGGGATACCAGCGGTCTGCGAAAGCCTTCGCCATAAAATTCCAGGATTTTTCCCTGTTTCCAACCAGCATCCGTACCAAAAAAGTGGTCCGACCCCCTACATCCCCTTCCCGTTTTCCCGTAAAATTCTGCTGTTTTTACGATGTGAAACACAGGGAACCAGGTCTTTTTTGTATGCAGGGGGTCGGATGGATTAAATGGGTGCCGACCCCGCCTCCCCCTCTAGGAAAACTCAGACAAAATAATACATACCAAGTCTTCCCGAACAGAAACCCGGCCTGAAAATGAGAAGAAAACCCGTGGAAATGGCCTTAAACCTGCCGGAGTTCCGTGACCTTCAGAATATCCGTCCGGGTCACGATCCCGACAATCTTCCCGTCAGCAACAACCGGGATCCGGCCAATGTCCTTTGCCGACATGATGCGGAGGGCATCGATGACCGGCGCTTCGGGAGGGAGCGTGATTAAGTCTTTTGTCATGATGTCCCGCACCTGCATGGCCTCGCGGTCGATGGGCGAGGTCCTGTTCACGTCCGCGAGCGTGATCATCCCGACCAGCGTGTCCCGCTCGATAACGGGGAAACCAAGGTGCTTGCTTGAGTACATCATGGCAATCACCTGGCTGACCGGCAGGGTCGTGCCAACCGTCGTCACCGGGGTGCTCATCATGGACCCGACGGTCACGTCCTGGAGGAGGTGGCTGTATTTCACGGCACTCGACTCCATATTCGCCCCGATGTAGATGAAGAGCGCTATCAGGATCAGGAACGGGGAGAATGCAAAGAGGCCGATGATCCCAAAGAGGATGGCAAATCCCTTCCCGATATCTGCAGCGATCTTGGTTGCCTGGTGCAGGGGCATCCGCTTGGCGAGCCAGGCCCGGAGCACCCTGCCGCCGTCCATGGGGAAGGCCGGGATGAGGTTGAAGGCGCAGAGGATGATGTTGAGCACCCCCAGGTACCCGAGGATGAAGATGAGCACGCCCGCCCATCCCGGATCGGTTGTGACTGACGGAACGGCATAGATCAGCAGGGAACAGATGAGCCCGAAAATGAGGCTCGCGATCGGCCCGACCAGTGCCATGGGAAGTTCGGCCTTCGGGTCGGGGACTCCCTCCTCCATGGTCGCGATGCCTCCGAAGATCATGAGGGTGATGCTGTTGATCGCAATGCCCTTTGCCCGTGCCACCACCGAATGGGCGAGCTCGTGCACGAGGACCCCGAAGAAGAGGCCGAAGGCCACGATCGTCCCGAGCACGTACGGCATGTATCCCGCCGTTGCGATCGTGGTGTCGATCGGAACCTGGTAGATCTCCCTGAGCATGTCGATGGTGAGGGTGATCTGGCTGCCGATGATCCAGGCAAAGAGCGGGATTACCAGCAGGAACGTGTAGTGGATCAGGATCGGAATCCCAAATAAACGCCCGATACGAAACGATCCGTCCATAATAAAGGGTTATCTTTTTAACTCTTAAGTATATACTTTCATCTGATAACGATGGAAACCCAGATTACCGAACTGTTCCAGCTGCAGATCTATACGGACAAGGGTATGTTCATTGGTGAGGTCGAAGATGTCGTCATCGATGTTGACTC
>JBAYMI010000200.1:0-4774 GCA_041663625.1 Methanoregula sp. | reverse complement strand
GAGGTAAAGATGACGACAGCAACTGCATCATCCTGCACGGGACTGACCGTGAACGTATCTGTGGGTGACAGTTCAGAGAGTATGTCTTCGGGGATGACATGCTCCCTCCCGGCAGTTTTTGCAATGAATTTTTTCTGGACAAACGATGTCCGTATCCTGCACTGCCGGTAAACAGCGACAAGCTGGGTATCGGATATCTGTGTCTCGACAAGGAGTGCAGTATTCCCGCTCCGGATGATCGCAAGATAGGCAATAACAAAAAACGGGGAGTTTTCAGAAAGGATGAGGCACTCGTTTCCCGTGCCGATGGTTGATACGAGATGCGCAGAAAGACTGTTGACCCGTGACAGGAGATCCTGGTACGTGAGGCTGCCATCGCGGAATACTATGCATTCCCTGCCAGTATCCCGGACTTTTTCAAAGAGATATTCACCAAAATTCATAACCGGATTACGTGAGATATTTGTGCAGAATTTCCTTTACTTTCCCGTACGTTTCCATTGCAATGATATCGTCCATGTCGATCTCGATAGCGAAATTCTCTTCAAACATTGCCACCAGCTGGAGATGTTTCAGGGAGTCCCACTGCTCGCAGGAATTGTAGGCCAAGGCATCAGTTATTTTATCTGCCGGGAGTCCAAGCACTTCGCAAAAAATATTTTTTATGGAATTCTCATCAAACGAGGTCATATCAGGTCTCCTGAATAATGATGCAAAAAGCCAGTGCCATAGCAGAACTGTGTGACAAGCTTATTTTGATAGATAATTTTTCTGTCTGATCGGTATTAATCCTGACGTACGGGACCCCCAGGTCATTGTTGAGGATCGCGATGGCAGGATAGAAGATACGGGTGATGTTCAGGCTGTAAAGCGCTTTTATCACGGCCTCCTTGCCTGCAAAACGGGCAGCAAGATGCGGGGCCGTATCTTCCTTTGACAGGCAATAATCCAGTTCCTCCCGGGTAAAATTCTTCTGTAAGAATACTGAGAATTCCCGGTCCCTGAAATTTTCAAACCGCCGGATTTCTACAATATCTGTGCCGATACCGATATTCTGCATAACAATTATCCTCATCACCGTTGTTCAGGAACCCGGCGCATTCCCCATTTTTTTGCATTCATGTCCGGTAGTGTCACATACCCCGCATGACTTTCTTAAACCGTTTCCGGTCAAGGGCATAATTGTCCTTCACCACTTTATCATCACCGATGTCATGCGTGACCGCTGAACCAAGCGTGATGTACACATTCTTGCCAATCAACACCTGATCGGCTAATGTGACATTCGGACCAATCCAGGAGTCATCGCCAATCCGGACAGCCTCCCCGATCTCCGCACACGCAACCACGAGGCACCGGTTCCCGATTTCCGCGCCGGGGCCGATGTGCACCAGGTTGTCGATCTTGGTCTGTGTGCCGATCTCCGTACATCCTTTAAAAAATGCACGATCAATAATCGTGTTTGCATGAATGTCGACATCCCGCTGGATGTGGACACCCCCGAGGGGTTTCATCGTATCGTTATCAGATATCCCGGAGGAGAGGGGTGTTTTGGAATTTCCAATAATACTGCCGGACCGGATGATAGCACCATCCTCAATGGCGGTATGCTCGTGAATAACCACATTTTTCCCAATGGATACATGTTTCCCTATCCGGACACTGCGGCAGGCAATCGTCGCACTCGGGTGAATGATAGCAGATGGACTGATCTGGTTTTCAAACGGTTCAAGGGTCTGTTCTTTTTGACGGGAAAGCGATCCTGCAATTTCATGAAATAATTTCCAAGGATCGCCGGCCGATAAAATACCCAGATTCTCCGGAACCTGCATGACCAGACGATCCACGGTGATGACACAGGTAACCGAGGGATTTCTCTGGATTTTTTTTATCTCATCCTCGCGGGTTGCAGATACCAGCTGGCCCGGAAAGCGGGTAAACACCGATCCCAGCGAGGAAAACATGCCATCACGGATCATCTCGCAATCGCCGGTACCATAATCCGAGAGTCTCATAAGAATCCCCTCGTGATCTCCCGCAACCCTGCTACCGTTACGGGGATCATGATAGGTTCCCCGGTTCATGGATCATCTTTTGCATGTTCCTGGTAACGACCGTACGATCGGGCACAACAACATCGTCACCAATGATTATTGCATCTGCCAGTGAGCAGTCCTTGCCTATCCGCACACGGTTCCCGATACTTGCATGCCCGCCGACCATGGTACCTTCCGCAAGCAGGGTATCCTGTCCGATCTTGACCCCGTGCCCGATATGCGAATGCGCAAGAATCACCGAGGAGTTCCCGATCTCGGTGGATGGAAACTGCATGCTTTTATCAATGCAGACCCGTTGGCCAATGCGGACATTATCGTGGATAATTACACCCCCGGTGTGGTGCACGGGCAGGACTTCCCCGGCAACCCGCCGGAATTCGAACCCTTCGGAACCGATCGCCGCTCCATCTTCAATCAGGACATGATTCCCGATCGTGGAATTTTTTTCAATCACCACATTTTTTTCTATTGTGGTGAAATCGCCGATGATTACATGGTTGTAATCAATGATCGCAGTTGGATCAAGAGTATTTCCGGTCCCCTGGGATCCGGTGATCGCCTGCTGGAAAAGACCGGTCCTCATAACGAGAAAATTATATGATTTCAGGCCGGTTTTTAAAAAATACTGCATCAGCCGGGTATGCACAAGCCAGGAATCCGCTATTCCCGGACTCTTCAGGTTATGAAAAATTTTCTGGAGGATCATACAAAGGAGACCGTGATGCTCTTCTTGTCCATTTTGACGTCAATATATCCCCCGTTCTGAAGATAATCAGCATTGACGGTAATCTTCCGGTTACCGGGGACATGGATTCTCACCATAAACGGGGGCAACTGATCTGATGAGAGATTGCCCTCAGCAGATATAGTAAGTTTGTTCTGTTCAGCGATACAGGAAATGCTGACCTGACGTCGTTTCCTGAACCATTCCACAACGTTACCTGCGGTCGTCACCCATGCGCCATCTGATGTTGCCCGGGTTATAAGATCCCGGTACAATCCTGACCAGTCCCGGGGCGGAACCAGGTTCTCGTAATGCCACAGGAGTGTGACAGTACCCCCATATCGCCGGGCAAAATCAAAGATATGCTGACAGTGTTCGCGTGCTTCGGTTGTGGACAGGTGGAGACACGGAATTTTTACCCATCCCCGCTCGGACAGCGCCCAGCAGGATTTCCCAAAGAGCCCGACGTCCTGGATATGGAGCGGGAGTTCAAGGAGATCGTTCACGTGTTCCGGCCTGTACACCTGGAGCGTGCCTGCACGGAAACCGGCGTCGTCGTTGTACCCGAAGGTCGAGTCCCAGGTATACCCGGCAGACTCAAGCACCTGCCAGCTCTTCTCGCCAAAGAGGAGCCAGTGCGTCCGGTTGCCCCCGGACGTTACTCCCAGCACTTCCCTCTCATCCGCCCCGAGACGGGCATCGATCCAGTTGTCGATGCCGTGGACCCCGGCTTCCCACCCGCCTGCGGGAAGAGATGCGATCACCCCCGGATCCGCATGATAGCAGACCGAGCGGTACGGGTGGGCGCACTGTCCCGGTGCATTCGGGCGCGGCACGAAGAAGAACGTTGACCTGACGCCCATCGATCCTTCCAGTTCCTTCCAGCGGTCGAAGAGTATCCACGGGTCCTTTCCGACTCCACACCGGGCCGCAAACAGCCGGAGCCCGGACAGGATATTTCCCTGCATGCAGCACTGGTATGCGGCATATCCCACCGTTGTGAACCGGCATTCCTTCACCGAGGTGACGTCCACATCGTGGGTGAGGGCAACCATGTACGGGTGCCCCCAGGGTACCGGGGGGATCTCCACGAGAACGGTATATTTTTTTATCTCCTGCCGGACGCGATCCAGTTCGATGTCGCAGGAAGGTTCGTGGAGATGCATCTCACCCCGGTTCAGCAGGTCAGCGATCTTCCGGAAAAAATCGTTCTCCGTAATGTCGATAAGGGGCCCCGTATACCCGGGGGCATCTGCCTTCTTTGCTATGACAACATCATAGTCTTTTCCGGCTTCGTACCATTCCCACGGTATCCTGAGTAACTGGAACGTCTCCTCGACAGGATATTTCTCCGGGTAACAGACAGCAACCGTCATACCAGCGTTCAGATGATTCCCATCTCGGAGAGCCGGGTCGGCAGGTACTTCTTCGTGACAAAGTCCAGCCCGTGTGCGGCAAACGCCTGCTGTTCCGACTTGAGCCCCAGTTCGAGCTGCAGGTTGATCTCCTTCTTCCAGAAATCGGTGGCAAACCGGGGATCGGTCAGTTCGGATCGTAACGCTTCGATATCCTTGTCGGTCAGGGTATCCGAGGGCAGGTCATAATCCCGGATATCGCTCGGGCGCAGGCCGAGGAACTGCGCTTTCGGGGTTGCGAGCAGTTCCGACATGTGGGCGCTCTTGATGGACCCGTAGGCAACCGAGCCGTAGATGCGGTAGGACCACGGGTCGCCATCCGTGAAGGCGAGGATCGGCAGGTCCCAGTTCGAGCTGATCTTGTTGAGCATCCTCCGGGTTGAACGCGCCGGCTGGCCTTTGAGGTGGAGGAGGATCGCGTGGTACTCCTCGTCGAACCCGTTCTCGATCAGACGGTCGTACATACCACCGGTCTCTATGGCAATGACGAACTTGGCATCATGGTCCACGAACTCGATGTTCTCCACGCTGTTCGGGATCGTATACCCCGCGAGCCCGACATCGTCCTGGCAATGGAT
>JBAYMI010000199.1:0-4816 GCA_041663625.1 Methanoregula sp. | reverse complement strand
TCTTCTCGCTCATAGAGAGTGCAGAGAGATCGATTCGCTCTTCTGTCTTTCGTCCGATGATTGCAGGTACCTGCTGGCGCTGCTCCATCATGACTTCAATCATGTCCTGATCGAGAGACGTGTCATTCGGGGTGAGAATACGGTTGAGTCCATAGAGCTCGGATACGAATTCATCCGGTCCCACCTCATGTTCATCGCCAAGATTTGCCGGCATGAGCCGGGATATCTCACGTATCTCGTCACAGGATTCCTTGGAGATGTATCCCATGACGCGGTAGGACTCCAGCATGATCTCAAGCCGGTCATGCCCGAATTTCCGGACGGAGTTGTGGGTCCATTTGAAGAGTTTGTATACTTTCTGGAGCCGGAGTTTCTCACTGGCCGCGGCCTGGATTGCGGGGGAGGGTTTGTGTGCTCCACCCATTTGTGACCGGAACAGGGAAAGCATCTGTTCATCCAGATGTTTCTTCTCTCCATCGGGGGCCTGTGTTTCCGGTTCTGTTTTGGCAGCATCCAGACCTTTCTTTTTCTCGGCATCCATCTTTGCCTGTGAATCTTCAAGCTCTGATTCACGGGCGGTCAGCGCATCCTCCCGTTCCTGGAGCGCAGCAGCCTTTGCCGCCTCTTCCTCAGTATTTTCCGGGGCCGCCGGGGGGGTTCCCGAAGTTGCAACTATGGTAAATGGATTTTCCATCTCGTTCATCCGTTCCCGGATGTCCATGAGAAGCCGTTTGATGGATGTTTTGATCAGGTCGACCTCGCGCTCCAGGTTCTGGAGCTTGACTTCCGGGTCATCCTCGGAAGCGGCAGTGATGATGTGGTCTACCTGCGACTGGTTTACTGCCATAGAAGATCTACTCGTTATATTACATTCGTAATTAATAAACATTCTCTCTGGGAAAGAGACGTAGATTGCGATATGTAATAGTTAACGAGAATAGTCCGTTGCGTTTTTATGAAACCCGGGCGGGAATCCGGAGTGATGAATCGGATATGACAGTCGGGATAATAACCGATTTTTTGAAACCCGATAATAAAAACCGGGGAGTAACAGGATCCGGATTGTCTGCAGGCTCGCCCGGGCCTGTAATTTCGATGAGGGTTGCATCCGTTGCCGGCGCCGGTAACTCCCGGTCTGGCTGAGGTGCCGGGGGCATGCCTGCCGAAATGAACTGTCTTGTCACGGGGTTGATAAAATGCGTTTAAGCAATGCCGAAAATTTTGCTCTGTTGAGATCCTCTTTCGCAAATAGGGGAGCTGATGCCCCATACTTCTTAGGGATAACTGCCGCCGACAAAAAAGGCGCCCCGCGGCGGCCTCAATTACCGGTCATCCCGGAAGCCTGAAAATTTTCATTTTTTAAAGAGAGAGTAATTATCATCGCATCCGGGGGTGCCACGAGCGTGCAAGGCGAAGCCGCGGGAGCGTCTGAGTTTGTCGAATGATTTCTCCAGAGCAAAAAAATTTCAGGCCCGGTTGAAAAAATTTTTCACATTTTTTCCGAATGGTCAGCACTCATGAATGAAAAATTCTGTACGCAGATACCGGAACTCCGCCAGGAATCTCCAGGAAATCCCCGGGAATACCCCTTCACCCCATCAATCCGGGGGTCAGGAAAAAGGGGGGATGAGACCCCGATCTTCACGTAAAATGCCCGGTTTGCCAAAAGGGGCATTTTTAGAAAAACCCGTAAAACGCCCGGATCCCATCCGAGGTATATGCGGCTCCCGTTCAGCCAGAGAGGCCCGAAATGGCGTTTTTAAGATCTGGGTGAGTTTTCCATCCGGGACAGTGCATAAAGGGAATCGGTGCGGGCCGGAAAAAAAGTCCCGCCAAACGCTGCTATGAGGCTACGGAGGGCATTATATGCGCCCCGATTTATGACTATTTTGGTGATCGGAGCCCCTCATGTGGCCAGATTGCCGTCGGTACGATGATTCTCCGACGGTGACTGGGGATGAGGGGATACTCTCCTGTTGAGGGGGTCACCGCGATTATTTCCGGAAAAATTTTCTGGAAAAAGTTTTGAAATAATTTTTCGTCCGGTAAAAAAATTCCGGATTTTTCTGCGAATTTTCCTGCTCTGTTGAAAACATTTTTACAGAAATGATCGCCCCTCCTCTTGCACCAAGTTGTCCCCCGCGAGGGACAGGATGCATTACGATGCCTCCTGAACAGACTGCCACCACATCAATATCGGAGAATTATTCCGGTAATCCAGCAGCATTGCAACGCGGGGGATACCCATGCGACGGGGGCAGAGCCAAAGGCAGAGCCCCCAAGAGCGTCACCCTGTAAATCAAATGATTTCTCTGGAGCCAAAATTTCATCCTCTGTTAAAAACCTGATTACGCAGGAATGATCGCTTCCTTCTTGCGCCACCAGTCTCGCGTGGGGGCCGGGGCAGAACCGAAGGCGGAACCTTCGGGAGCGTTACAAAGATCAAATGATTCCTGCAGAATACCATTTTCAAAACTTGCTCTGTTGAAACACATATGAACAAGCGTGAGCGTTCATGTGCGTTTTTACAAAACTGAAAACATCTAAAAAGAGGTTAATAGAGAAGATTCACTTTGTTCAGTCCGCCGGGAGCTGTACGTGAGATATCAAACGCTGCTCCAACGCTGGGCTTGACTTCAATGGTGAACTTGTCATTGGCAAAGATCTCGTGGGTGGGCATTGCAGATATCTGGAACTGTTCGCTTCCTTCAAGCAGTTTGTTCCCGTTACCCAGATCGTTATTGATCTTGGTTACTGCCCAATATCCGGCTCCTTTTGGTTCCAATGGATAGTTTTGGTACGTTTCAGAACCAACACCTGTACCCACCTGCGTCAGTGTCTCCAAAACGGATGCATTGCTGAAGGTTATGGTAACCTTGTTGAAATCAACCGCTGTTCCTCCTGGTGCCAGGGCAACAGAAAAATTAATGGATTTCATAGACGTAGCGGTAGATCCAATGCCATAGACATTACCGACAATCTCCAATGTCGAACTCGCTTGCTGTACACTGGTGTGCACGGTCTGCTGCGCCTTCTGGGTAGTGAAGAACCCGGCACCGAGTATCACATAGGAAAACGCGGCAGCAACAACAACGAATGCGATGAGCACAATCGCTGCTTCAAGTCCAGTGAATGCATAATCAGTTTTCGTGTGGGGGTTCATTGCTCCTCCATAGACAAACGTGTTGTTAAGCGAATTCCCTAAAAAAAAATTTAATAGAGGAGGTTCACTTTGTTCAGTCCGCCGGGGGCGGTACGTGAGATATCAAACGCTGCTCCAACGCTGGGCTTGACTTCAATGGTGAACTTGTCATTGGCAAAGATCGGATTGGAGGGCCTTGCAGCTATCTGGAACTGTTCGCTTCCTTCAAGCAGTTTGTTGCCAGTCCCTACATCATTATTGATCTTAGTGACAGCCCAATATCCGTTTCCTGTTGGCTCTGTGGGATACGTGTCGTCAACCTGTGTCAGTGTCTCTAACGTGGATGCGTTGCTGAAGGTCAGGGTAACCTTGCTGAAATCAACCGCTGTTCCGCCGGGTGCCAGTGCAACAGAGAAGTTAATGTATGACATGGATGTTGCAGTAGAGCCAACCCCATAAACATTACCGACAATCTCTAATGTCGAACTTGCCTGCTGGACACTTGTGTGCACGGTCTCCTGTGCCTTCTGGGTCGTGAAGAACCCGGCACCCAATACTACGTACGAGAACACTGCCGCAACAACAACGAATGCGATAAGCACAATTGCTGCTTCAAGGCCAGTGAATCCCTGGTCATTGGATTTGATCGAATTCATAGATACACCTTCGTTATGTGTGGACGCTGGCGTAAACCAACAATCCTGTTTGATAAAATGATATCATTCTATAAATAATTTATCCGAATTCAAGAACATCTTATTTTGTCATTTGTGATATTTTTACAGCCAATTGGATGCTTATCTAACACATTTGCCAGAATATTTAATGGACCTTATAAATCTCTTATAACCGGAGAATGAATCATTCATTGTAAAAAAAAAAGATTCTTAAATCACGTTTCGGTAGTGTCTCTATATTGCTGTAAAATCAACAGCCCCAGTATCCAAAGAGATCATCTCACTCTTCACAGATAAATACCGGTTACCGGTGATCCATTCCTCGTTGATATCGATAAGGATGGAACCGGCAAGCCTGAGTAACGAAGCATCGTTTGGGAATGCCCCGATCTTTCTGCTTCGGCGTTTGAGTTCCTTATTGACTCGTTCCAGAAGATTGGTCGTCCTGATCTTTTTCCAGAATTCTGGAGGAAAAGATCGATAATTCATCAACCCGAGGTTGAACCGGTGAATCGTATCGGCAGCTCGGGAGAGTCCACGTTCATCAAGCTGAACAGCGAATTCTTGCAGCCGGTGGGGATCACTCAGACATTCCTTCAATGTCTCGGCAATTTCCTTGTGATATTTTCGAGGAACTTTTCTGAGGACTGCACGAATGAAGTGTACGTGACACATTTGCCATGAAGACCCCGGAAACATTGTTTCTGCGGCAGCCTGGATACCCTTGTGACCATCAGAAATAATGAGATCAACCTTGGTAAGACCTCGTTCCTTGAGGTCGGAGAAGACCCCTTCCCAGGTTAGTTCGTGTTCGGCATCAGCAACGCTGAAGGTAAAGATTTCACGGTATCCGTCCGTTCTCACACCGGCTACGATAAAAAGAGCTTTGCTGATATACCGGACTCCGTCTCTCACCTTGAAATACGAAGCATCAACGAACAAGAATGGAATGTAAGTGTCAATCGGTCTCTCCATAAACTCATGGACTTTTTCATCG
>JBAYMI010000198.1:0-4912 GCA_041663625.1 Methanoregula sp. | reverse complement strand
GGTGCTGCAACGCATGCGGTCCTGGGAAATATCTCCCTGCCATTTCTCGTTATATACGGTGCAGGGGCGGCAATCGGCGCTTATGCGGGGGCAACCATTGCCCCGCGAATCCCAGCCGATTATATCAAGAAAGGGTTCGGGATCCTGCTCATGGGTATTGCATTCCTGATGATCCAGCAGAAAGTGCTCGGGGGCTGAATGTCCCGGTGCAATCTTAGTGCGTCCTGTTCCGCCCCGGGACCTGTGCAGCGAAACATTAACAATTGTGAATTTCCATATTGTATTACCAGCAACCCTGCAACCGGGTCCTCGCGATACGGCAGGGACATACGAATATACCCACAATGGACTGCCCGAATGATGCAAGAACATGACTCGGAAAACAGATCGCGTTTCATCCATGGACAACCGCTCATGATCCCTGTATCTCCTGAGGTTCCATGATTCCCGCTGGCATCCGGAAGGATTTCGCGCTCCTGTCCGAGGTCTGTTACCTCGACAGTGCGGCAACCAGCCTCTCACCGGAACCGGTCCTTGAAGCAATGCTCGACTACGAGCGTACCTCCCGTGCAAATGCCGGCCGCGGCGTCCACCGGATCGCCCAGCAGGCATCCCGGAAATACCGGGACGCCCACCAGACGGTTAAAAATTTCATCCGCGTGCGGGAGGGAGAAGTTGTCTTTACCCGGAACTCCACCGAAGCTATCAATGCGGTGGCGTTCGGGTTCCCGTGGCAGGCCGGCGACCAGGTGGTCTCCACCCTCCTTGAGCACCATTCCAACCTCCTCCCCTGGATGCGCATCCGCGACCGGCAGGGAATCGATCTCCGGCTCCTTACCCCGGGACTGGATGGCACGCTGGACCCCGCCGCTCTTGCGGAGATCATCACGAAGAAGACTCGGCTTGTTGCCATCTCGCAGGCCTCCAATGTGCTGGGCAATGTTGTGCCCGTAGCCGAGTTTGCGAAGATCTGCCATGATTACGGGGCGCTCATCCTTGTTGACGGGTCGCAGTCGGTCCCCCATATCCCGGTTGACGTGGAGCGGATGGGCTGCGACTTCCTCTGCTTCTCGGGGCATAAGATGCTCGGCCCCACCGGCACGGGAGTCCTGTACATGAAAGAGCCCTGCCTCGAACCCATGTTTGTCGGCGGCGGGGCCGTGGAGAAGGTCACTGCCGAGGGCTATACGCTGACCACCGGGTACGAGCGGTACGAGGCGGGAACCCCGAATATCTCGGGGGCAATCGGTCTTGCCCGGGCCGTGGAGTACCTGGAGACGCTCGGCATGGAGAAGATCCGGCAGCACGAGGAGGCGATCACCCGGAGGATCATCGACGGCCTTTCCGGGATCGAAAACGTGCAGGTTTTCGGGCCTGGTCCTGGGGAGGGCCGGATCGGGGTGGTCTCGTTTGCCATCCGCGGCCTTAATCCCCACGATGTTGCTGTCATGCTTGACGGGGAAGCGGATATCATGGTGCGGTCGGGGCATCATTGCTGCATGCCCCTCATGGAGCACCTGAACCTCCCGGACGGGACGGTCCGGGCGAGCCTGCACTGCTACAACACGGCCGAAGATGCCGATCTGCTCGTGGATACAGTCCGGAACATTGCGGGGAACTTCTGATATGCCGGGCGGTACGGGGAGTGCGAAGCCGGGGACCGATCAGGAACACCGCGATCCCGTTGATCCTGCCGGGACCTTCGGCCCGGCGCAGGACCGGTACTGCCGCCAGAGCCTTCTTCCCGAGATCGGGAGGGAGGGGCAGCGCAGGCTCACCGGGAGCCGTGCCGTCATCGTCGGCCTGGGTGCCCTTGGCAGTTGTGTGGCGAACAATCTTGTCCGGGCCGGGGTCGGCCAGGTCGTGCTGATCGACCGCGACCTTGTGGAACTCCACAACCTCCAGCGGCAGATCCTGTACAGCGAGGAGGACCTGAACCGCCCGAAGGCCGTGGCTGCGGCAGAGATCCTCCGGAAGATCAACACGTCTGTTGCCATCGAGACCCACACAAAGGACTTCAATGTCTCGAATGCGGAGAGCCTTCTTACCGGTGCTGACGTGGTGCTGGACGGCACCGACAACCTCCAGACCCGGTTCCTGATCAACGATGTCTGCGTGAAACGTGGGATTCCCTGGGTCTATGCCGGGGCGGTCGGGACCGGAGGAATGGTGATGCCGATCCTTCCGGGAAAGACTCCCTGTTTCCGGTGCCTCGTCCCTTCGCTGCCCGGGCCCGGCGTGCTCCAGACCTGCGATATCGCGGGTGTCCTGAACACGATCCCGTCCCTCATCGCGTCCCTTGAATGCACGCTTGCATACCAGATCCTGACCGGCCGGACGGATGTGGCGAACGGGACCTCGTATCTTGTCCACGTGGATGCATGGCGGCAGACGTTCGACCGGATGACCGTAACCCGTCGGGTGGACTGCCCGTGCTGCCATGAGGGAATGTATGAGTACCTGGATGCGGTAGCGCGTGAGATGATCACCTCTCTCTGCGGGAGGGACGCCATCCAGATCACCCCGGCAACGCAGATGGAGATCCCCCTTGCGGAGCTGGAAGCCCGGCTCTCCCGTCTTGGCGAGGCCCGGCTCACGCCATACATGCTCACCTTCCGGTCGGGAACCGAGGAGTTCTCTATCTTCCGTGACGGGAGGGCGATCATCAAGGGCACGAAGGACGAGGCAACGGCCCGCTCGCTCTATGCCCGGTATATCGGGTTATAGGCCCACAGGCCCAGGAACGATCACTCCGGTATCCGGCCATGGCCTGAGATTTTTGTATCACTTATTTCCGACAGTGCTGCCCAGCCCTGCCGGAATCCGTCTGCTTCCGTACCGCCGACGATCCCGCAAGCCAGCCGGCAATACGGCTGGCCTGCTCTTGTGCAAGTCCGGCATCATCTGTCTTGAGGATGAGACGCGCATCCCTGTGGATCGAGACTTCGCACCTGTCGTTCACGATGAGCATAACGCCGGCATTGGCAACGATCGTGCAATTCTTCTTCAGGATCTCCTCGCAGAGGTCAAGGTCGAGGACGAGACGTTCCTTTGGGATCGCTTCGATCGCGGCCGTGGTCTTACAGGGCTTCAGGAGCGAGTACATACATCCCCTCCAGCGATTTTTCCACGAGAGCGTCGATATCGACTTTCTCCTCCTCGCCAATTACGTCAGCAAGTTTTGCGGCGGTCGAGGGTTGTTTCGGGACAATGGTGCAGCAGAGTCCCGGGAGTATCGAGATCTCGTACGTTCCGATCTTTCTTGCGATCTCGATGATCTCCTGCTTGTCCATGCCGATGAGGGGGCGGATGAGCGGCAGCTTCGTGACCTGGGTTACAACGGTTAAGTTCTGGACGGTCTGGCTTGCCACCTGCCCCATCGACTCGCCGGTCAGGATCCCGACCGCCCCTTCCCGCTCCGCAATCCGTTCTGCCACCCGGAACATCATCCTCCGGCAGAAGAGGCAGTGGAGGTGGCGGTTGCAGTTCCGTGCAAAGGTGACATGGTTGGGCCCGTGAGGGACTACGTAGGTCTTGATCGGGCTCTTTGTCACCTCCTGCAGGTGGCGGACCAGGAGCAGGGCCTTGTCCAGGTTCTTGTCGTCGGTGAACGGGCGGTTGTCCATGTGGACTGCCACGATCTCGACACCCCGGTGGATCATCAGGTACGCAGCAACCGGCGAGTCGATGCCGCCCGAGACAAGGCATACGAGTTTTGACAAGGCTACTTTCTCCGCAGATGTATCTGCCCGGGGCCGCACATCGGTAATCCGGGAGAGTTCACAATCGTGAATTATGTAAGTACTTCACTGTTGTCAATGCATATAGTTTCTGCGTGGCCGGCGGTAATGCCGGGAAAAATCCTTCAGAAGGACCTAATCGTTTCTCCTGGAATGGATTCTGCCATGGCAGATCCGGTATCATCCGGCAGTACGGGATTGAAAGCGGTGACGTGTGCCTCCAGATATCATCCGTATTGAAAAAACCACGGATGACCTTGTATTTGAGACTGCCCTGTCCTCAGTCTCAGAAGAGATCAGGGTGTTTTTGGTCAATTGAAAAAAAGGTGGATGATCAGGCCCATTCAAAGACAAAGTCTGTTACCGTCTTCCTGATTCCCTTGACCTTCCGGACTTCGCTCAGCGTCTTGGTGACGATCTCTTCGTAATTCTTCCCTTCAACTGATGCGATGAGATCGTGGGTTCCGGTGACAAATTCTGCACTTTTTACTCCTGTAACTTTCTTCAGTGCAGTCTTTACGTCAGTCTCTTTTCCAGTCTCGATATCGATCTTTAAGTATGCTTTTGCCATGTTTTGTCAACTCCATGTTGTGGTTTGTTCTGTGTCGTGTCAAAGTATGATCCACGACAGACGATTCTGGATCACTCCCTAAGAATTCTCCCTTGTTGTATCATCTGATGTGACGGATGTATTATCGGGAATCTTCGGGGTCTTCCGGAATCCTCTCTACCTTTATCGGGCGGTATGGTATTTACAGGTCGAGAAATCCGTAAAAATGGCCCTGACTGGTGAAAGAACGTGTATTTTGCGGCAGAATTGGACGGGGATGGACGAGAACCGGTGTCCCTCCTGAAGGCTCGCGGATGTCAGGTTCTTTTGCGATCCGGGATATTACCGACATAATATCCGTTGACAAACCTCGCTTCTGCCTGAGGAAATGACCGTATATACATCACGGGAATTGAGCAGGGCTTACCGGTTTCAGAAGGGTGATATGGTGAGCGGCATAACAGTTCATCCGGATTGATCCATGACCTACCAGCGCCCAGCTTTAATCGATGCGTATGGACAGATGATGATTGCGCTTGAGAACCTGGAATCCTGCCGGGAATTCTCCCGGTTGATCCCGGAAGTACGGACGAACATGGTCTTTGCACTTCCGGATGCCCGG
>JBAYMI010000197.1:0-4938 GCA_041663625.1 Methanoregula sp. | reverse complement strand
GAACAATCATAGTTATGTGCTGAGGGCAGTGCACTCACCGGACCTGACAGCGCAATCAGCAGGCAACCGGTTATCAATATTAGTAAGTACCTATTCATTGACATCCCCCCACAAGTATCTAAGACCCGAATACTTTGAGGCAATATCAAATTCAGGATTAAAATATATAAAATCGGATATGATTGTTCGGAAAAAGCCGAACAGTGTATTATTCCCTCAATATAGACTAATTCCAGTAACGGTTTATGAAATGTTCCATTTCCATCCATGGAAGAGGGCGCGAAGGTGGATGTGATCACGATTGGCGATGTGATCGTGACGATTGCGAAGAAGTAGATCAATAAAATTTTCGGACTTTTTTTATTTCTGTTTTGAGAGCTTGCTTGTTTATAGTTGAAATTACGATAACTCCCGCCGCCCCCGAAGGGGCCCCCCCGCGACGGTTCAATTACCTGGAATCAACAAGATAGAATTTCCACCGATGAGAGCCCCGGATTAGACCCCCCGCCATTTCTTCGGGCAGCCTTTTCCACAGGATTTCCATTCCATGATTATCCAAAAGGCAACAATTAGACGTTTTTTAGGGGCTGAAATACCCCTCAAATTAACAAAATGCGGGTAATTCAACCGTCTTTCAAAATCACTGTGCTATAATTCGCAAAAAAATGCGACTATTCAAAAACCGGTTTTTCAAATCGGGCTCCGATTGGCAAAATAAGCGATTTGTGAGGAGATTATTTTTATGAGGAACGTAGGTACCGGGCACCCCCGGGAACGAGGGGTTTCACGTCGGAGAGCACTGCCTGCCATTGTGGCACTTCTGATAGACTCTCTTTTTCATATACAACCTCCAATTGGCCTGGCGTGTAAGGATGTAGGACAGAAGCCCGCGTGCGAATGATGAGAGCATTCCATACGGGATCAAATCCCAGATTACTTTCACACCGGGGTACCATAATATAAAAAGGTAAACATCCGGTTTAAAATAAGAAGATCGGGAGATGGGGATGAACAGGAAAGAAAAGATCACGGGCCTGATCGAATCCGGAGAGATCCTCATCTCTCATCACGCCCGGGTCAGGATGTTCGAACGAAACATTTCAACCGATGACCTGATCACGGTTATCTCATCGGGTGAGATCATAGAAGAATATCCTGAAGACGAGCCGTGCCCGTCCGTTCTTGTCCTGGGTTTGATCGACTCTGTTGCGTACCATACCGTAATCGCAGTCTGCACCGATCATATCCGGGTCATCACAGTTTATATTCCGGAAGAAGAAAAATGGATTGAGTACCGTAAAAGGAGGAATGAACCATGATTCCGGATCATTGCAGTTTCTGCAAAGGAAAACTCCGCGAAGGAACAACGGAGTTTCTGGCGCACGCTGCCGGGGAGGTTATTGTTATCAAGGATGTACCGGCCTATGTCTGCGAGCAATGCGGGGAAGCCTATTACACGGCCGCGATCTCCCGGAAAATTGATGGAGTTATGCGGGATGCCCACCAGAAAAAACTGTGCATGCGCCCGCTTCCTGCCGGTGAAGTTTCACTCAATGGATAATTTTTTCCGGAAAAGAAAAGTTTGAAAATTTTTTCCGGAAAATTTTCTGCGCGAAAAAATTTTGAAAAAGTTTTGCGACACAATCAGAAAAAATTTAGAAAGAGTGCGTGCATCTAAATTTTTTAAAGATTTTTTAAATCATTGCGATGCCTTACGCGCAAAAGGTCTGTCGACTTTTGCGCTACGCATTTACCGGTACGAAATTTTAATCACGTCCCTTGCCCAGCGAGGGGGCGACGAGCCCCCCGAGCGACCCCCATCAGGGGGTGGGGTCCCTCGCAAATCCGCTGCGGTCGGTGGAACCAAAGAAAATCAAATAATTTTCAATCAGGATCCGATCGATTTACTTCCTCCTCTTCTTCCCGGATTTTATATCCAACCGAATAGCATCCGCCACAAACCCCGCAACAATCTCCGGAGAAAGCATCGCATCCACAACCACAAACCGTCCCGGCTCCGCACGAGCATACGCCAGATAATTATTCTGCACCTTCTCTAGGATCTCGCGCCGTTCGAAGTGCTCACGCTGGGCATCCGGTTTCAGCCGGGTCAGTGCATCATCAATGGGAAGAACGCAGAGGAATGTCCGGTCGGGAATGATCGTCCAGCCATTGTGCATGGCCCGCAGCCACTTCTCCGGCTCCGGGACAATGCCCTGCAGCGTCACGGACTGGTACGCGTACCGGCTGTCGCTGTACCGGTCCGAGATGACGAGCCGGCCTTCCGCAAGGGCCGGGCGGACAACCTTTGCGAGATGAGCTGCGTGATCCGCGACAAAGAGGGTTGCTTCGGTTACCGGGTCGATCTGCTCTTTGATTGCACGGCGCACCTGGTCCCCCACCCAGGTCGCCCCGGGCTCGCGGGTCATGAGAGGATCGAGATCCGCGAGCAGGTCCTTGAGCGCTGCATGGAGCGTGCTCTTCCCGCTCCCGTCTATACCTTCAAGCGTGACTAACACATTCGTCCCCTCCGTATCCATGCGATCGGAACGGTCCCGTGGTGTAAGGCCGTTGCGATGATCGCACCGTCAAACCCGGCATCCCTCAGCATCTCCAGGTCAGCAATGGTCGCTACCCCCCCGCCATAGTATAATTTCCGGTGATACGCAGACCGCATCTTCTCCAGCCGGGCCGGATCGATGCCCGACTCCGTTCCCACAGCCGTGATGTTGAGGATGATGCAGCCATCGAATTTCCAGCCGTTTGCCTGCCTGAGCAGATCCACCGGGTCGCGATTTTCAGGAATGACGCGGCCGTTCTTTATGTCAAGGCTCAAAAAACCCCCGGCATACTGCGCGAGGCCGGCGCCACCGGTCTCCGTGCCAACGATATTTTCTATATGGTACCCTTCGAGCAGGTCAGCAGGTCCCCGGCACCCGCGATCCACGTAACACCGGCTGGCCTGCGCTGCGCACTGCCGGACGGCCAGGTCATGCGACCCGGTCCCTGCAATGCGGTCAAGGTCGGCGATGTAGATGGATTTTGGCCGGATCGCTTTGACAAACCCCACCGGATCCGCCGTCGGTGAACAGCCCCAGTCAAGCGGCTTGTAGCCCTCACGCTGCCCGGATTTCCCGTGCACGACCAGATTATTCTTCAAATCCATCGCGAGAATCAATTTCATAGACGAAGCAAACCACTATTAGGATAAAAGATCATTAAACTTTATGCAATTGTTGGTCAGCCCAAGCTCTATCTCTGAGGCCAGGAACTCCGTTTCCGCTGACATCATTGACGTCAAGAAACCATCCGAAGGCTCGCTTGGCGCCAACTTCCCGTGGGTGATCCGCGAGATCAAGGAATTCGCACAGAAACCGGTGAGCGCTGCAATCGGCGACTTCGATTACAAACCGGGCGGCGCTGCCCTTGCGGCATACGGCGCTGCCTGCGCCGGGGCGGACTATGTCAAGATCGGGCTCGCATTCGAGGGCAAAGACCATGCCCGCGACCTCATCGCGGCAGTGGTCAAAGCCGTCAAGGATCCGTTCCCGAAGAAGTATGTCGTCATCGCCGCGTACTCGGACTACGAGCGTATGCACACCATCTCGCCCTTCGACATGGCCCCCGTTGCCGCGGAGTGCGGCGCCGATTTTGCTATGGTCGACACCGGTATCAAGGACCGGCAGAGCACGTTTGCCTTCATGGACGAGAAAGCACTCCGGTCCTTCACGGAAGGGAACCGGAAACTCGGCCTGGGAACTGCCCTTGCCGGTGCCCTGAAATTCGAGGATATCGATGCGCTCAAGCGGATCGATCCGGAGATCATCGGGGTCCGGGGCATGGTCTGTGGCGGCGACCGGAATGCAACCGTACGGGAAGATTTGATCAAGACAGCACTCGCAATGATCAGGTGACCTATGTTTATCGAAAAACTGGATGTACCCCTTTCCTTAACCTTTGATGATGTCCTGCTGGAGCCGCTGGAGTCGTGGATTGAACCCTCTGAAGTTGACACGCGTTCGCGGTTCTCGAAAAATATCAATGTCAATATCCCGCTGGTCTCCGCTGCCATGGATACCGTGACCGAGGCGATGATGGCGATAACGCTTGCCCGCATGGGAGGCATCGGTGTCATCCACCGGAACATGACAGCCGAGCACGAGATGCAGGAAGTCATTGCGGTCAAGCAGGCCGAAGAGATGATCGAGCGCGATGTGCTCTATGTTGAAGACACCGCAACGGTCTCGGATGCAGAGCGGCTGATGCAGCAGTACAGCATCGGCGGCGTGCCGGTCGTTGACAAGGGCAAGATCATCGGCATCGTAAGCAGGAGGGACGTGCGGGCAATCGTGGTGAAGCGCGGCGACGAGAATATCACCACCATTATGACAAAGAATCCCATTGTTGCAAACGAAGAGATCACCGCCGAGAAAGCGCTGGAGATCATGTATACCAACAAGGTCGAGCGTCTCCCTGTTGTCAACAAGAGCGGGAAGCTGATAGGCATCATTACCCTGCAGGACATCTTGGAGAAACGCCAGTACCCGCACGCGAGCCGGGATGCCAGCGGCAGTCTCCGTGTTGCTGCGGCAGTCGGCCCGTTCGATTTCGCCCGGGCCGAGCTCCTTGACCAGCAGGGTGTTGACGCACTGGTCGTTGACTGTGCCCACGGCCATAACATGAAAGTCGTGGCGGCAGTCAAGGAGATCAAGGGCAGCGTGAAGGCCGACGTAGTGGCCGGCAACATCGCAACAAAAGAGGCAGCCGCAGCGCTGCTGGACGCGGGCGTTGACGGCATCAAGGTCGGCATCGGGCCGGGCTCCATCTGCACGACACGGATCGTTGCCGGTACGGGTGTCCCCCAGGTCACCGCTGTTGCACAGGTTGCCGATGTGGCACGGAGTGCGGATGTCCCGATCATCTCTGATGGCGGCGTGT
>JBAYMI010000196.1:0-4963 GCA_041663625.1 Methanoregula sp. | reverse complement strand
GGATCATCGTAATGAGAATTCCGGTGATTGCCATATCCCCGCTGACGGCAAGCCCGTACGCGAGAGTGAGGTTGCTCGAGGTCCGGAAGATCAGAATCACGAGGAGGACCGCAAAGAGCAGCATCCAGTTCATGACATCGATATAGATCTGGGAGCGGAGCTGGGGCGAAGTGTACTCGATGCGCAGCATCGGCATGATGCGGGTAGTGATGCCCTGGTAAACGATCGAGAAGATCCCGGAGATCATTGCCTGCGATGCGATGACCGTGGCGGCAATACTGAGGATGAGGAACGGGATATAGAGCACCTGGACATTTGCAAAGACCATGGAGAAGAGGATGTTCTTTGCCTCGGGATGGGTCAGGGCAAATGCACCCTGCCCGAGGTAATTCAGGGCAAGGGCAATGAATACCAGGTACCAGGCCTGGACGATCGGCGCCCGGCCAAGGTGGCCCATGTCCGCAAAGAGCGCTTCGCTTCCGGTTGCACAGAGGATGACGGACGAGAGGATCAGGAATCCTTCAAGGCCGTGGTGGAGAAGATAACTGATACCGTACCACGGGCTGAGTGCAAGGAGCACAGACGGTGCAGCAAGGAGTGCCATCAGGCCGATGCCGGCAAGGGCGATGAACCAGAGGACCATGACCGGCCCGAATGCCCAGGCAACCTTTTCCGTCCCCTTGGTCTGGAACGAGAAGAGGCCGATGGCAATGATCCCGGCAAGAATCATGAGGGCCGTCTGGGGGGTGCTCTCGAATCCCGGGACCAAAAGGATACCCTCGACCGCCGAGAGGATACTGATGGCCGGGGTGATGACGCCATCGCCGATAAAGAGCGAGATGCCGACAATGGCAAGGAGAGTGACAAACGCGGCCTGGTTACCGGACTTCAACAGCGGCAGGAGCGTCTCCTTCAGCACGATGGTCCCTCCTTCACCTTTCTTGCCCAGGTGCATGGCAAGGTACGTGTATTCAACGGTGACAAGGATTGTGAGCGTCCAGATGATCAGGGAGAGAATTCCCATTACATTGTCGGGTGTCGGGGGGATAAGGAGAAAAATTGCTGTAAGAGCATAGATAGGACTCGTGCCAATATCACCAAAAACCAGCCCCATCGATTTGACGATATCGGGCATGGCAAAAGAGTCCCCGGACATGCTTCAATACCTCTCACCGGTGTGACGGATAATCTTTTCTCTTTACGTCACGGTATGAGCGACAGGATTCATGTCTGGTTTTTATGATTGCGCCGTGGATTTTTCCTGCGGAACGTGCAGGAACCCGGGCCGCGGACGGGAATGGTACAGGATAACTGCATACCTGTCCCGGTTGGAAAGCACCTGCCCGCTACAAGTGCTCTTTCTGGTCCTGGACATACAAGCGGTAACTGGTGATGAGGAGCACAACGAGCACCGGGCCGAGCACGAAACCCGCAAGGCCCATCGTGAGGATGCCGCCAATAATGCCGATAAACATGATGACCGGGTTGATCTTCACCCTGCGCCCGATGAGCACCGGGCGGACAAAGATCTCGGGCAGGCAGGAGACACACAGGTACCCGAACACGAACAGGATGACAACTCCCTGGATATCGCCGATTGCAAGCGCATATGCACCAATCAGCAGGAAAGCTATCGAGGCCCCCAGGATCGGAATGAGCTCGCAGAATGCGGCGAAGAACGAGTAGAAGAGAATATTTCCGTACCCGAGAAGGTAGAAGACCGGGATGGCGATGAAGAAGGTCAGTACCGCAATGGCAACCTGCACGACATAGATTGCATACAGGGTATCTACGGTCACATCCGATAGCCGGTTCACGAATGCGTTCAGCGATGACGGCATATGCTCCGTCATCCTCTTTTTAAGTTCCTCGCCGCGAAGCAGGAGGATAAAGAGCGTGAAGAAGAATACGAACGCCTTGAATGCGATGAGGGCCAGGTTATTGATGAGCGTCTCCCCGTAGCCGGTGAACATGAGATTGCCGGTCGTGAGCAGGCTGATGAAGCTGGCCTTGTTGAGCGTCATGCCAAACACCGCAAAACTCGTATCCGGATCATTGATCCAGCTGGCGATGGCCGAGAACATGCCGGTCAGGGTCGAGGCATTGGCTGCAAAGATAGTGAGCGTGCCCCAGAGAATGATTCCGCCGGCACCAATGACCACGGCCGTCACAATTGCCGCCGACAGGACCGGGCGGACGCGCTGCGAGAGCCGGTGGTGGAGCGGCATGAGGACAACGGCAAGGGACGCCGCAAGAAGGACCATGTCCATGACCGGCCAGAAGAGGACGATTGCGGCCAGGGTCAGGATGACCATGAGAATAAAGGGAACCTGATCGTTGCGTAAGATGGACATAGCCGGGTAGCTATTGTTCGGAGCCCGGCATTAAAAGGCTGATTGTGCCGTATCCGCCCGCTCATGTTCCGGAACGATACCCATAACAACATAACGGTTCCAATCAGTTTGGTTGACCAGATGAAGCGGATTGAGCACCTTGCCATGATTGCGCATGATATGGGGCTCATCTTTGAGCTCCTGGGGATTGCTTCAGTCCTGCCGTTCCTTGTCATGGCCGTATTCAGCGAGTGGGAGCTCCTGCTGCCCATGGCCACGGTCCCGGTGACCTTCATTGTTCTGGGATTTGTGATCTCGCACATCCCGTACAGGGATGCAGAACCCTCCTTCTCCGCCACGCTCTCCGCAATTGCCCTCTCCTGGCTTGCTCTCGCATTCATCGGGGCCCTCCCCTTTGTCTTCGGTATGGGAATGTCTTTCACGGACAGCATCTTTGAGGCCATGGCCGGGTGGACGGGTACGGCATTTTCGATGATCCCCTCACTGGACCAGACCCCGGACACGCTCCTGTTCTGGCGCTCGTACATGCAATGGCTCGGCGGGATCGGGATTATTGTCTTTGGGGTTTCTTTGCGCCGCAAGACCCGGATCTCCCTCTTCCGGATCTACCGTGCGGAAGGCCGGGAAGACGAGCTGGTCTCGCCCTCCGTATCCACGAGCCGGAGGATGTGGATGATCTATCTTGTCCTGACCCTCGGGTTCACCGGCCTTGTCATGCTTTCAGGAATTCCCTTATGGGACTCCCTCAACCTTGTCATGGCAACCATTGCCACCGGCGGGTTCACGCTGCACGATGGCGGCATCTCCTATTACAACAACCCGCTCCTTGAGACACTCCTCATCCCGGTGATGCTTGCGGGAGCCATCCCGTTCAAGGTCTTCTTCTTCCTGTACAATGGCAAGATTACGGGGATGCTCCGCGACCAGACCGTACGGATTCTCCTGCTGATCGCGCTCATCGGGTCGGTCATCGTCTCCTTCGACCTGTTCCTCTTTGGCAATCTCTCGCTCGGCTCTGCAGTGCGGCAGGGAACGTTTACCGCCATCTCGGGGCTCTGTACCTGCGGGCTCCAGAACTCCGATCCCCATTACTGGGTCACCGTCCCTCTCGCCGTCATCACCATGATGGTCTTTATTGGCGGCGCCATGGGCAGCACCGCGGGGGGTGTCAAGGTAAACCGCCTTATCCTCGTCTATGAAGGGGTCAAGTGGTGGTTCCGCCGGTTCTTTGTCAGCAGCCGCGTCATGGTGCCCCTGAAATTCGGGGGAAAACGGCTCACCAAGGAGAGCTCCGATCTTGCCATCTCCAAGAACCTGCTCGTCATTGTCATTTATGTTATTACCATTTTCATCGCGACTGTCCTCGTGCTGCACCTGTACATCACATCGTTCCGGCTGGACGAGGTGGTGTTCGAGATAGTCTCCGCGCTGAGCAATGCCGGGCTGACGGTCGGCTTCATCAGCGCGTCAAGTCCCCCTGCCATCAAGTGGATCTTCATCGCCCTCATGTGGCTTGGCAGGCTTGAGATCGCGCCGGTCATCATCATTGCCATGGGGATCTTCAAGGAGATCCGGGACGATGTCATGTCCGATTTCGGTGAAGAGGATCCGGTCCGGCTGCGATAACTGCATTTTTTTGCAGAAAAAATCGCCCCCTCGTGCGCCACCAGCCCCGCGGGGGGACAGGAAACATTACGAGGCCACCGGAATATTCTACCAACTCATCACCAGGGTAAAATTATTCCGGTGATACAGAGGCATCGCAATTCAGGGGATGCCCACGCGGCGGGTGCAGGGTCGAAGACGGAACCCCAAAAAGCGTCACAATGGGAATCAGATGATTTCTCCAGAGCAGAAATTTTAATTTGAAATTTTGCAAAACGCCTCATAGGTGACTGAGGGTAAATGTTCAATTGTGTCATAGGCAATTTTCAGCAGACAATCACTCACTCATCAGGAAAGAGCAATCTGCCGCCTCTGGTTGTAAACCGGGTGCTTCTTTTTTCCAGCCGTAGTGCAGGCACGGCGTTCCGGGTGTTCCGGTAACCCGAGATTTATACGGTATGGGTGTCAACATACCCCGTAAGGGTGTGTACTCCATGAAGAGCCCAGTGTATTTTGCCAGCATCCGTGCGTATTCCGATCATGAAAGCACAACGGAAAAAGTGCGAAGACTGTTCGATCGGGCCGGATTTTCCGGACTCATTGCACCGCAGGACAAGACCGCCATCAAGCTCCATTTCGGCGAGACGGGGAGCGACGGGTTCATCAGCCCGGTCTATGTCCGGCAGGTTGTGGAGAAGGTAAAAGAATGCAAAGCCCTGCCGTTCCTCACCGACACAAACACGCTGTACCTGGGCGGCCGGACGAACGCCGTTGAGCACATCGGGACTGCAATCCTCCACGGGTTCGATTATGCGGTTGCCGGGGCGCCGGTCATCATTGCCGACGGGCTCAATGGCAAAAATATCCGTACGGTCCCAATCGGGAAGAAACATTTCGATGAAGTCTCCATTGCCGGCGACATCGCAGCAGCCGACAGCCTGATCGTGCTCAGCCATTTCAAGGGGCACATTGTCTCCGGCTTCGGGGGTGCTATCAAGAACCTT
>JBAYMI010000195.1:0-4970 GCA_041663625.1 Methanoregula sp. | reverse complement strand
GCCGGTATCGCGTCTTTGGGATCTTCCGGCATGATCTCAACATCCGATGACAGGACCATCATCCCAAGGCATGAACCCAGGCCAAAGAGGCAGACTGGTACTGCCGAGAGCGCCTGCCCGGTTCCCAGGAGCTGGAAACCGATGATGATGCCCGCAACCGAGCAGTCATAGAAATGGAACTGGGTGATCCTCCGGTCGGTTGTATCGCAGGGCCGGATCGAACCCGAGATCTTCGCGATGCTGAACGGGAAGAGTGGTGTGATCCCTTTACGGGTGCACAAATCCTCGATCAGGTGCAGGACAAGGCCAAGCATCACGCCGCCAAGGAAGACATACGGGATCTCCAGGGCCGCACCGTGCATGAGGATGGATGCGGGTACAAGCACGAAGGCTGCAAGGATTGCCCAGAGGAGTACTATTCCCAGGACCGAATGCGTCAGCCGCTTGTCAGTGGGATCGCAGGTCAATCCCGTCATGCGCCGGTACAACCGGCAGATCAGGGGTGTGCAGAAGAGACTGCCGAAACGGGCAACCATCCATGCAAGGGTCCGGATCTTAAACGTATGCGGCTTTCTCATCTGGATATCCGGCAGGATGGCACCGATGCCGGCACCCATGCAGATTACGAGAATGAAGAGCGGAGTGTCCGGCACCAGCGCACTGCACAGTATAAGGGTACAGAGAATGGTGAGTGCGACATGGTGCCGGGTGATCATAGGGTGTGCTCCGGTTCACGTCCCGGGGATCCTGGCGGGACACCCGGGATTTAAGTTCTTGTATGCTGCATGAGTCCACCGGAATCCTGATTAGTGGACAGGTACTCTGTAAGTCTTTTCGAATAATAACAGTTTGCCTTGTACTTTCTGGTATTGTCAATATAATTTAATTAATTAATCTGCATGGGATGCGGGATTATACCCTCTTTAAAAAAATTCTGCTGTCGGTAATGGCATCGGATTTTTAGTCTCTCCCTTGGAGGTATGTCATGAAACCGGTCAGGAAGACCTGCAGATGTTTTGACGATGGAAAAAAAGAAGATTAATCGATCGCAATCATCACTTCGGAAGCCTTGACTATCGCGTAGACTTTCGCTCCTTCCTTCAGCTTCAGCTTTTCAGCGGATGTTGTGGTGATGGAGGAGACCATTTCACTGCCACCGGCAATGGTGATCACGACTTCGGTACTTACCGGGCCCTTCTTGATGGACTTCACGGTGCCCGCAATCTGGTTTCGTGCACTGAGTTTCATGGTTTGCACCACACTGCAATACCCGTGGCGAGAATATAATCCTTTGGCCGTAACCAATCCAAAAAGCCAAAAATTAAAAACAAATTGTTGATATTGGCATATAGTAAATGTAATGAGATGAATGGGAAACCGGACACACCTCCCGTGTCTTTTTGTTTGCATGCTGCGGAGGGAAACAGCAGTCTTCCAACCTTCCGCGAACGGTGGCGACAGCTGAAACTTGCGCACTGCGCTGTTCCGAACTACGGCAACACCAGCCAGTTCTGGGGCAACAGGAAGAAGATCCACACGGTGTACACAAAAGGGGATACCGACCACGACGCGATCACGGCAACGCGTCTTGCTGCCATGAACATCCCGGGTGGTTCGCGTGTCCTCGACATCGGCGCCGGACCCGGCACCTATGCTATCCCGCTCGCAAAGAATGGCTGTAAGGTGACCGTTGTCGAACCCTCCCCGGTCATGCGGGAACTGCTGGAGGCCCGGATGAAAAAAGAGAAAATTAAAACTATCACGGTCATCCCGAAACGGTGGGAGGATGTGGAGCCCGCGGAACTCGGCGCCCCGTTCGATGCTGTCATCGCCTCATTCTCGTTAACCATGATTGATATGGGAGCAGCCCTTGCAAAGATGCATGCCAGCTGCCGGGGAACCGTGCACCTCTTCTGGTTCCTGACCTCTCCGGCATGGGCATGGGTCAACAGGGATCTCTGGCCGCATCTTCACGGGGGAAGTTTCCCCGGCGAGCCCACCGCGGACTGGCTCTGGCAGATACTTTACGAGATGGGCATCTTTGCCAGCATCTGCCCGGAACCCGTTTTTCTCCCGGCACGATATGCGAATGTGGACGAAGCGGTTGAAGAGTTCCGGCAGCGTCTCAACTGCACGACCCCGGCGCACGAAGAGATTGTCCGGAATTATTTCCAGACCGTCCTGAAGCAGGAGGACAACGGGTTTACTCTCGGGAACGGTACGCGGAGCGCCCATATCTGGTGGAGCACCGCGGGACTGTAATTAAAAAAATCACGTGACCATTGAAATCTGGTGATACCATGAGCGAATACGAGATATTATTCAACAAAGCAAAAGCATTTCACGGGCATGTCTGCCCGGGCATCGTCCTTGGAACACGGCTGGCCATCGCAGGGATGCGGGAACTGGGGATGAACCCGCAGGAACCGCAGCACAATCTTATCGTTTACCTGGAGATCGACCGGTGCGGTGCCGACGCCGTGCAAGCCATCACGGGCTGTTCCCTCGGCCACCGTTCCCTCAAGCACAAGGACTTTGGGAAATTTGCCGCAATCTTTGTCGATCTCGCAACGAGAAAGGCAGTCCGGGTGGCAGTCCACGAGAAGAAACGGGCGGAGCACGACAAGCTCGGGCAGAAAGAAGTGATCAGGATCCTCGGGGAGTGCCCGGAAGAGGAGATCCTGAAGATCGAGCGGGTAGCAATCGATATTCCCGATGACGATATCCCGGGATTTCCCCATGGAAAGGCGGTGTGCAGCGTGTGCGGGGAGCAGGTCATGGACAACCGCCACATCGTTGTCGACGGGAACGTTATGTGCAAGAACTGCGGCAGCAGATCGTATTACTCGGTGCTGGAATCGTGAAGGAGTCCTGTCGGTCTGCAACAGGTCCGGTTATTTCCCCGGATGCTGATCCCCGGTACTGGAGGAACCTCTGGCAGCAGATGAAGCTCGCCCGGATGGCAACGCCGGGATTCGGGAGTGCCGGTGCCTACTGGAATAACCGGAAGAACGTGACCGATCTCTATGTCAAAAGCCGGACCCGGCAGGCATGGCAGGGAAAAGTGGAGGCGCAGTTTGCGGCCATGAACATCCCGAATAAAGCCCGCGTGCTCGATATCGGGGGAGGGACCGGGACCCACGCGATCCCGCTGGCGCTCGCGGGCTGCGATGTGACCGTTGTAGAGCCCGCTGCTGCCATGCGGGAAGTGCTGCAGAAGAACCTGGCCTCATCAAAAGCCGGGCCGGTTACCGTGATTCCCACCCGGTGGGAGGACATCTCCCCGGATGAGCTGGGCAAACCGTTCGATGTGGTGATCGCGTCGTATTCCCTTTCCATGGTGGATATCGGTACGGCACTGGAGAAGATGCAGGCCTGCTGCCGCGGGACGGTCAACCTCTTCTGGTTCCTGACACCCCCGTCATGGGCGCGGGTCAGCCGGGACCTCTGGCCCCTTCTCCACGGGTGTGAGTATCCGGGTGAGCCGCTTGCGGACTGCCTCTGGCAGGTGCTGTACGAGATGGGAATTTATGCCCATATGACAACGGAGCGCAAGAAAGATACGGTCTATCCGGTGGTTGAGGAAGCCGTGCAGGAATATTACCAGCGCCTGAACTGTTCCACGGATGCGCAGAACGAGATCCTGAAAGGGTATTTCACCGGGACACTCCGGTCCGGCAGCATGGGGTTTGCTCTTGACGGTGCATCCTATGCTGCCCATATCTGGTGGCGGACCGGGCCGGAATACTAGTGCCGGACTAGTGCCGGACGATCACGCTCTTGTATACCTGACCTGCCGCCCTACTCATACGCATGATCCGGAACGGCACGTGCCCGGGCCGGCACCAAAGACCATTTATTTTTCACCGCCAATCCGTAATATGATAAAACCCGTCCCACGGAATTGATGCACGTAATCCAGAATCCGGAGATAACCCCCTATGTCAACACCCTTTACCGATCCAGTTCCCCCGTTCCCGGGATGGGAACGCCGGATGTACCGGTTCTCCCGCCCGGTGACCGAAGAAGACATCCGGGCGCTGGTGGGGAATCAGGATCTCTATACCCGGGAGACGGCATCCGGTACGCGGGCCATCATTCACAAATACGGTCTTGTCGAGATCAACCTGATTGTCGGGGAACGCGAGGCCGAGATATGGTTCGCGCCGGCAAAAGGGGCATACCCGTCCGAGTACCTGGATGCACTCTTCAGCACCCGGTTTTAATGCTCCCGCAAGAGGGCCTGCATAAAAAAGAAGATTAGTCTGTTCCTACCATCACTTCGGATGCCTTCATGATCGCGTAGACTTTCGATCCCTCATGAAGGTTCAGTTTCTCCGCGGAGTGGGTGGTGATGGACGAGACGATCTCGTTCCCGCCGGCAATGGCGATCACGACTTCGGTGCTGACAGGGCCTTTCTTGATTGCCTTTACGGTTCCTGAAATCTGGTTTCGTGCACTGATCTTCATGGTTTTCACCATGCATTGTTCGCCTCTGGAGTTATTTGAATGTTGCTGGCTATCCGTCAGCGTCCACCAGGGATTTTCTCCACTATGTTGCCGGGCATCGTGCCGCCGATGATCTTAGGAGATTCATCATTCTGTTGAGTGATAAGAGTGAATACTTCTGCTCTGGAGAACTCATTCAGCAAACTCAGACGCTCTCGGGGCTTCGCCCCGCACGCTCGTGGTACCCCCGGATGCGATGACGACGTATTCCCCTCTCTCTAAAAATAAAAATTTTCGGGCTTCTGGGATGACCGGTAATTAAAGCCGCCGCGGGGCACCCTTCGGGGCGGCGGCAGTTATCTTGAAAGGGTATGGGGGCATCAGCCCCCATCTTTGCGAAAGAGGATTTCCCATGAAAATTGAGAAATGAAATTCAATCTCACAACCCTAACCGGAAAATATCCTGGTTACGATCTCTGATAATGACCTCCGAGGCTTTTGACAATAATTCGATGAGTTTG
>JBAYMI010000194.1:0-4974 GCA_041663625.1 Methanoregula sp. | reverse complement strand
CCCGGTCTATGCCGGAGTCACCCCGTAACGGCATGTGCCGGAGGGAGTTGCCGGTAATGGAGTTCAAACCCATAGGGATCGCCCGCTCACGGCTCTCAACAGCCGGTGCACCGCCCTTCCAGAGCCTGTTCTCACTGGAAGAGGGGGAGATCGAGGTCTTCCCGGATTTCCGGGAGGGGCTCAAAAGCATCGAAGGGTTCTCCCACCTCATCATCCTCTCCTGTTTCGACCGGGCCACGCAACAGGCACTCACGGAGCACCCGTTGCTCGATGGAGAAGCCACGCACGGCATCTTTGCCTGCCGCCACTTCAACCGTCCCAATCCTATCGGGATCTCCTATATGTCCCTGACAAAGGTGAATGGATGTTCGCTTTCCGTCCGGGGCATGGACCTCCTTAACGGGACCCCCATCCTCGACATCAAACCCTATGTTCCGGCGTTTGACAGCATTCCCGATGCCCGCACCGGGTGGGTCTCCGATGAGCATATCGGGAGGATTCGCGAGACAAGTATCCATGCCCATAAGGCTCACGAACACAGCAGGTCCAGGGAATAATCCGGAAGATTGCTGATGCGCAGAATTTCCCTTGCCCTCACCGGCATTGTTTTTCTTGCCATCAGCGTCATCATTCTCGCCCTTGTAACCTATTCCCCCCTGTCTGCACTTGCCGCAAGCCTGTCGAGTCCTGAGATCCAGTTTGCGATCCTGCTCAGCCTTGTCACGAGCGTGGTATCGACCCTGATCTGCATTGCCATTGCGATTCCGGTTGCATACAGCCTCAGCCGGTACCGTTTCTTCGGGAAGCGGGTGGCTGAACTGGTGCTGACCATGCCTCTCACGCTTCCCCCGCTGGTTGCCGGCATAGCTCTCCTCCTCTTCTTTGGCACGACACCCTGGGGTAAAGCACTGGAGCACGCCGGTTTTGCAGTCATCTTCACCCCGCTCGGGATCATCGTTGCCGAAGTCTTCGTGAACCTCCCGTACATGATACGTATCCTGCGCTCGTCCTTTTCAGCCATCAATCCCCGGTACGAGTACGTGGCAAAGACTCTTGGTTGTACTGAGACCGGTGCATTTTTCCAGGTAACGCTTCCCATGGCACGATCGGGTCTTCTGGCCGGTACGGTGATTACGTGGTCAAAGGCAATGGGGGAGTTCGGGGCAGTGCTGATGCTTGCCGGTGCAACGACCATGCGGACCGAGACGCTGCCGATCGCGCTCTATCTCAACATCTCGACCGGTGACCTGGACCTTGCCGTTGCAGCCGCGACTATCCTGATCCTGATCTCCCTCATTACCTTGTGTGCGGTGGAGTACTTTGACCGGGATGTGCATGTATTTTAGGAAGTGACAACCCGTGCTGCGCATAGAATCACTTTCCATTACCCTTGGCGAATTCTCGGTACGGGACGTGTCGCTTGAGATACGGCCCGGGGAATATTTTGTTATTCTTGGTCCGACCGGGGCGGGAAAAACCGTGCTGCTGGAAACGATTGCCGGAATCCATACTCCGGAATCCGGAAAAATCATTCTTGGCGACAACGAGATTACAGCAACAGAACCGCGCCTGCGCAATATCGGCATGGTATACCAGGACTACATGCTCTTCCCTCATCTTACCGTGGAGGACAATATTGCATTCGGGTTGCGCCAGAGGAAGGTCCCCCGGGATAACCAGCATGCGCTGGTGCAGGAGATGAGTGCATTTCTGGAAATTGCGCATCTCATAAAGCGGTACCCGGGCTCACTCTCCGGTGGAGAGCAGCAGCGTGTTGCCCTCGCCCGCGCTCTCGTACTCAAACCGGAGATCTTGTTGCTCGATGAACCCCTGAGCGCACTCGACAGCCGTACCCGGGAGCGGATGCGCACGGAATTGTCCCGCATCCGGAAGCTTACGGGGACGACAATCATCCAGATCACCCACCACTTCGATGATGTCTTTGCACTTGCCGACAGGGTTGCGATCATGCGCGAGGGACGGATTATCCAGACCGGGGATACCGCGGAAGTGTTCCTGCACCCGTCCGATACCTTTGTTGCTGAGTTCCTTGGTATCGGCAACCTCATCCGGGGGATTTCATCCCGCGCCGGGAACATTACCCGGATTACCACCCGTGATGGGACGGCATTCGTTGCTGCATCCGCTATTACCGGAGATGTTGTTGCCACCCTTCATGCAGAAGATGTGATCCTGTCAGCGGCACCCTTTGCATCGAGCGCCCGCAACTGCCTCCCTGGAACGGTGATGGAAGTCATCCCTGCGGGCAGCACGGTCCGGGTGATCCTCAATGTGGGATTCCCGCTTACGGCGCTTCTCACCCGCGAGAGTTGCCGGGATCTCCATCTCGAAACCGGGAGTAAGGTTTTTGCAACGTTCAAAGCGTCGGCGGTTCACGTGATCGCGGTCTCTCCGGAACGGAAAGATCCCTGACCTGGTTATCGCAAAGAAGCCTGCGGAAGATCGTGTTATGATTACAGGTTATCCGGCCGGGCTGTGCTTCTCCGGTGGGAAAATCCTCCGGAACATACCGCTTGCCGGTTCTCCGGGCGGGCTCCAGTGCCAAAAAACAGCCTCATGATCATCCAAAAGGCAACAATTAGACGTTTTTTTGAGGCTGAAATGACCTTCATATGCACAAAATAACCTCATTCCAGCCGTATCTCAAAAATAGTACTCTATAATTCGCCAAAAAACGTGACTATCAAAAACCTACCTTTCAAATGGGGCTCCGATTGGCGAACGGAGCGATTATGGGGCAGATAATCTTTGAGTGCGATTACTCCCTAACGGGGAGTAAGAGCTGGAGAATGCCGCATCTCATCAGAGATGGGGCAGAGAAAGTCTTGGAAGACATCCTCTTATCGAAGGTCATCAGACATGAGAAGACCGCAGGTCTTCGAAGACGTAGTCTTCGACTGCATAAGACCCGTAAGGGTCGAACGGTATTTTTCAGGAAGAATGCAGGTACAAAACACTCCAGAAAAAGAGATGTTTTGGGAGTTACTTCGGAGGACCCCGGCAAGGAGACGGTTGGAGATGTACTCTGCTTCGTACAGGGTATAGCCAAATCCCATGATCCGGGGTGTCAGGAAGGGCCAGAGATCGCAGTGCATATGATACAAGTAATATCTCTGATTATATATTGCATCAATGTCGTCGGATCAATCATGTATCCTATCGGTTATATGAAAGAGAGTGAATGTATGAAAGGCAGGCTGTTCATGTGTTGCGATGGAAGTCATCATCCCGTATCCGGTACGGATTGTACAAACCGGAACTTTCCTTTCGGCACCAGGATATCAAATCGGGCACCCTTCCCGTAAACCCCCGATTCTTTGATGGAGAGACCGGTGATTCCGAGGATCTCCCGCGTGAGGAACAGGCCAAGGCCGGTATTTTTTCCGAACCCTTTCTCGAAGATCCGTTCCTTGTCGGATTCGTGCACACCCACGCCGTCGTCTTCGTATACAATTGCAAGGGTATCCTGACCATACGGCATTGATGAGAAGGAGATGTGCCGGACCCGTTCGCCGTGGCGCCGCGAGTTGTCGATCAGGTTCCCGAAGACTTTCTCTAAGAGAGGATCGGCGAAGATCTCAAGCCCCCTGACCTCTGCCGAGACTTCGATCTCCCCAGGGGGGAGGAGGGATCGCAGCGCCGCTACATGCACGCCGATGTCCTGCCATGTTGGGGCACGAACCCCGAGTTCCTCGTAATCTTTCGTGAATTCGATCTGCCGGAGGATGGCCTGCGCTGCACTATCTTCCCGTTCTATGAAATGCAGGATCTCCGGATCCGTGCTCTTCGCTTTCGAGAGTTCGATAAACGCCATAAGCCCCATCAGCTGGTTTTTGATATCGTGGCGGGTGATGCTGGAGAGGAGATTGAGTTTTTTGTTGGCGGTCTGGAACGCACCCTGGGATTCTGTCAGCTGGGCATTGAGGAAGTACATCTCCTCATTCGCATCGGACAACTCGTGGTTCTGCTCCGTGATCTGATCGTAATAACAGCGCATCTGTTCGGCGATGGTACCGATGACGAATGCCACGATGAGCATGATGAGTCCCCTCATGACGGCATCCGGAGAGAGGAGCCCGGTGAGAATCCAGGTGACCATTGCCTGGAGGCTTGCGAAGAACAGCGCGACCCAGATCGCTTTTCTTCCGTACCAGAGGCCGGCGATAACAATGATCAGGTAATAAAATTGTGTGTAGACGACGGTGATGCCCAGACGGTAATGAATTACGTACTCGAGAGCCAGACCGATAAGAACCAGGAATACGAACAGAACCGGGTGGGGCTTGTTGAACGACTGCCACCAGGATCCGCCCATGTCACATCTCTGCAAAACCGAACCACGCGCCATTTTGTCTTTTGTAAATAATTATGGGACATGTGTGTACATAATAATCACGCTTTGCATTCGTCTGAATTTTTTGTATCACTGTTGAAATTCCCGCCGGTAGTTTTAAAAACGTGGCGTGCAGGGGGGGGCTAACAGATGCCGCTCTCCGGAATGATACGAACGATAAAAAATTATTCTGGCTTCGGTTTCTGGATCCGGCGCACGGCCACAATCTCAGGGATCTCTTCTCCCCCCAGGGCTTCAACAATGGACTGGACATAGGGCTCCTGGCGTGTCATACTGGGGGATGATCGTGTATTCAGGCGCTCGCCTTTCCGGCCCATCCGGGCAGAACCGGTTGCAATGAAGTGCAGGAAATCTTCTTTGGGAAGACCCCACCGGGTGTTGATCTTCAGGTGGACAATATCCCGGTTATGCGGATTGGGATACATCACGGCCCGCGTTTCAGGTAACTGGACCGCATCCCCCTTATTGGATTGTGATAAATCCACGACCAGCGACCAAAGGGCATTGCACGCAATTCTCGCGTGCGGGCATTCCCGGCAGAATCGGTTCGTGGGGGGCAACGCATCTCCCCGGTAATATGAACAAAAATGGATGTCCAT
>JBAYMI010000193.1:0-5008 GCA_041663625.1 Methanoregula sp. | reverse complement strand
TTTGCCCCGCCGGTGTTCACCGGGTTGTACCGCGTTCCTGAGACAGCGGTGGTAACGGTTCCCGCAGCAGGAAGCGTGGTCGTGGCGCCCGCCCCGTCCGAACAATTGCCCTGTATCCTCTGGCAGTACGCCTTTGCAAGGGTACGGGATCCCAGGTTCGGTTCGTGCGGGATGCCGGACTCTTTCCCGAGGTAGGTAGTGTACCGGAGCGCATCGGTATAACTCATCGAGGATGCTTTCATGAGGTATCCTATCGTAACGCCGCCGGTCCGGTCGTTCCCGAGCACGCAGTGATAATAGATCAGCCGCTTCTTGCCGGACGGGTCTTTCCCGGACATCATGGCATCGATACGGGAGATGAGGTTTGCATAACTGCAATAATCTCCCGTGTCGGTGGTGAGGAGCTGCTGGCAGGTGCCGCTTGCGGGATCGCCGGTATTGCAGAACCCGATGGTCGATATGATGAGGCTGCCGGACCGGCCGTTGATCGTCCCGTCAGCGAGCGGTTCTGAGCATCTGCTGGATTTTCCGCCAAAATCCCGGGTCTCGATACCCAGGTAGTGGCTGTCGACATCGCCGTTATCAACGAGCGTGATGACGATGAGCTGGTAGCTGGAGAGATTGAAATCTGCGAGATCGGTAGTGAGCGCTGCTGTTTTCCCGCTGGTGAAGTAGGCCGGGCTGAATGTGCCCTCATGCCGGATCATCTGGCTGAGATTGTCATAGGCAAACGACCAGTCATCCTGGTTTTTACATCCGTACGTTGCCGTCGGGTTCCCGGCACCGTTCCGGATGGTGAGGGGCATGGGTCCCCGGACCAGCAGGTTCCCGGTTGCCTCGTTTATGTCCACTACGGTGGGTGCTGCCATCTGCTGCCGGTTCTCTTCCTGGAGGTTGAACCGGTTATAACAGCAGGTGTTGTTGTCCAGAGAAAGGTCGTTGTTGGCGCAGTAGCCCGAGAAGGGTTCGGATACGAGATCATTTTCCGGGGCAGCAGGGACACTCTCCTGTGCCGGGAGAAGAACGCCGCCATACCAGAGCCCGATAATGGCGATGATCGCTGCGATTACAAGAAGAATTGCAAGAACCTGCCGGGATACCGGGCGTGGGGAACTGTCTGTACCTGTCATGAATCCAGTCACCTGAGTGTATCAAATATCTTTTGATATAGGGAATGGTCAGTGATAAAGGCTGGGAACCTGGAAACTTTCCCGTGTTTTTTTCCACCAGGAACCGGGGATGCGTGCCAGTATGCAAAGCTGGCAGCGGGAGATCCGATAATGCGATATCACTAGCCGAAACCGTTGGCTTTTTCAGGGAAGGTTCAGTACGCCCGGCAGTCGGAATGAGAAGAGTAATGAGAATGAAAATTCCCGGCAGGATCGCGTGGTTCATACCGGCAATTCACCTGGTGAATCAGAAGGTATCGGGACCCCGCGGGCCGGATGCACTGGCCCGTTATGGATGGATTCGATCCCTGCCGTAACCCGGAAAAGGGTCGGGATCGCAGGATCTGCAATCGGTTACCGTGTCCGGTACGCGTTCGGGGCCATGACCGGCATATACCCGGATCCCTGGATCATACGGGGGGTGAGAACGCGTGACCGCGTCCTGCATTTTGAACAGTTCGCGTCCCGTGATTCCTTGTAATGGTCTTTTGGTGTCTTGCTGATGATGTGATTCTCGGCAGCGCACTGCGGGCAGATGAACCGGATCACGTATCCGGTCCTGGTGCCCGGAATTTCCTGTTTTCCTGAATGTTGTGTCATTGATTTACTTTTTCTCGTTTTTTCTTATGGCATCCGGTCTTCCCGTATGCCCGGTACCCCGTACGCGAGGGGTTTCGCAGAAGAGAGGAAAATGAGGTCCTTCACCCGGTAATTACGGATGATGCTTATTGCTAAAACCGTGTACGATTATACTATTATTCGCCGTCCCGGCTTATAGAATGATGGGACGAAACAGGGGTGTTCCATTGTCCTGCAATGGTTGTGATGCAGGATTTTTATGGCAGCCTCCGGGCATGTGATGATACGATCGGCCCGGCTTCCCGTTTCACTTCCCGCACCGCTTCTTCATTACCTCATCCCTCCGATGGGGGAGGTGACCAGCCCGGAATGTTCTGCGTTAATCCCTGGTTGGGTGATGGATATAAAAAGGCAGTGAATCCGGGGAGGGAAGCCGGTGAAATAATTCCCCTCCTGAAGATAGTTCCCGGTACGCCCTGCTCTCCCGGGCGAAACAGTTAATGCGTTGCCGGGTGAACACCGGCTATGCCGGATGATCCAGAGCAGGATATGCCCGCTGCGGAAGATGGCCCGGAAGGTGCGGGACCGGGCGGGTTCATGGTGTACGTTGCTGTCGTACTCATTGCAATTCTCGTAATCCTCGTTGTCTTCATGAACTTTTCGGGGCAGGGCGCCACGGCCGCGACCGCGATCACGGAAAATCCCTGGGCGCTCAAGTCCTTCGGGAACCCGGACGGCACCACGACCCCGGTACTGAATGGCACGACCATCACTGCGCAATTTTCAAGGGACGGGAACCTGGCAGGATCCGGGGGATGCAACCAGTACTCCGGCCGGTACATGGTCCAGTCAACGCTGATGGTGGTATCCCGCGTGACAACCACCTCCCTCGCCTGCCGGGACAACACCACAACACTCCAGGAGCAGCAGTATTATGCGGCAATTGAAGACGCTGCCGCCCTCCGGGTCCATGACCGCGTCCTGACCCTCTTTGATACGGACGGGAAACCGATCCTTGTCTTTACCCCTGCATTGACGGGGAACTGAATTTTTTTACCTGTCACCATCAGTCTGCTCATTCCCTTTTACGAAGTGTCCGATCGCAACAGGTTCCCGTGAAACCCGGATCGCCAGTCCTCGCACTCCTGCTCTGGTGGGATTTTGCCCCGTTGCGGATCCGTGATCACAAGCAGATTTGAGGACAGGTCATCGCCCCTTCGTGTCCCGGAGCGGTACTGAACCGGGGAGCTCCCCGGATTCCTTTTTACGCGTTGCATGATCCGGGTGAAAACGTTCGTTCATGTGCGTTTCAACAGAGCCACCGGCATCTTTTTTTATAAGGTATCTTCCCTCCGGTCGCCGGGTAAGGGGGGGCACGAATGAGGTGAACGTATCCCCCGGGACGGGTTTCCTGTCGGGCAGAAAAAAAGGAAAACTCAGATATCGCAGCAATAGCACGTGGTATTCATGAGAAGTTTGGAATTTTTGATCCACTTGCAGGTGCCAAACTTGTCCCACGCGTTGATAGGTGTATTCTTGTCGATCTTGCCCAGGGTATTCAGGCGTTTAAGGTCAGCGACAATCTTCCAGACATAATCGACCGGCCCATATTCCTTTGTCCCGTTCCCTACCGGGTATATCATGGGATCGCTCGCTGTTACGAACGTGTCCGGGACGCTCCCGATAAACCGCGAGACGCTGGGATCGACAAAGATATAATCTTTCTTCCCGTCGGAGAATACTTTCAATGAGGAGTCGGGGACATCCTTGTGAATATGGATCCCTGTTGCCGCATACCCGAGATCCTCGTACACAAGGATCGCGACATCATACCCTTCACGGGAAAGAAGTCGTGTCAGGAGCTGGGTCTTCTCATCCGAATCACCGGCCTTGTCGTAGACAACCTCAATGGCATATTTCCTGTCTGGTGACGGGTTCTCGACATAGGGGATCTGCTGGACGAATGCAACGACCAGTTCAAGGTACTGGTCATCGGACAGGTATTCCCCGTCCTGGTAGCGGAGATTGCGCAACTGGACGAGAAGATCATTGTAGAGTTCCTCCATGGCCGGATCGGATTCAAACGTGGCGATATACTTTTTGACCTCTTCCGGGTTCTGCATGTTTGCCGGCAGGGCGATCGTCTTCTGCCGGGCTCCGTAATAGACGGACATGTTGATCGGCACCCGGATTGTGTACTCTTTTGCAATGCCATCCGGGGCGTAATAGAAGGTAAATGTCCGGTGGCCGATACGCGAGGTATCCCCGACCGGTATGATAAAGTTGGAGGATGCAGTATCAGTATCTGTGCTGCTCACCAGGGTAGATCGGCTTGTGACTTCCACTTCAGGTGTTTCTGTGACAACGGGAGTAGTTACCGATTGTGAGGCAGAGGACGTCGTGTTTCCCGGCATCTGGGGGACATTGATGGTGATCTGGACACAGCCGGCAAGAAGGATAATGGTAATGAGAAGTATGATCGCTGCGAGTCCGCTGGCCTTCATAGGTATCTTTCTTTTTATGTTCAGGTCTATTTTATCATTGGCATTTATTTTCCCGGCGAATAAACCGAAATACTCAAAATCAGAAGACTCAATCATCATTATTAAGGTTTTACTATGAACGAACGAGTCCTTCTCATTATTCTGCTCATGACCCCATTCCTGATAATCCCGGTCAGTGCTGCAGAACACACGATCCAGTTCCAGAACCACTGTTCGTATGATGTTGCGGTGTCAATTGTAGGGGGTCTGCAATATAAACCGGCAGGTTCCACCATGGTATACAGCGCATGCCAGTGCATGGCGGATACCACCTGCGTCCCGACAACAATGTGCAATTACACGGCCTGCGGAACAAATAATATGAATAAATGCGACCAGGGCACGCCTCTCGTCGATAATGGTGGATTTTTACTGGACGCAGATACCCGCGCCGGTGCACAGACCACCCATACGATAAGCGTGCCAAAATTCTGGCAGGGTTCATTCCAGCCCCGGAGCAACTGTCACAATGATTCCGCAGGAAATTATGTGTGCGACTATGAACAGCACACCTGCCGGGCATACCAGGACGGCCAGGGCAAGATCCAGTGTGGCGGCCATGGGATAACCGATGCCATAAAGGGCGAGATCAACTTCGATGAAAACGGTGTCGATACCTATGACGTCAGTGCCGTTGACGGTTTCAATATTCCCGTGACGATTGAACTCGTTCCGGGAACCTATACTGCCGAGGGATTGACACCGGCAGCATACGCC
>JBAYMI010000192.1:0-5016 GCA_041663625.1 Methanoregula sp. | reverse complement strand
TCTCACCTCCGTTACCAGATAGCTGCTTCTCCTGCTTCCCCGGTCCGCACGCGGACCGCGTCAGAGACCGGCAGAACAAAGATCGTCCCGTCGCCGATCCCGTAATCCGTCTTGTTCGCTTTTACAACCGCCTCGATGATCCGGGGAACGTCATCGTCATGGACCAGGATCGTGAAGAGGCGCCGCGGGAAGAACCTTGATCCGTCCAGGAAACTGGTCACCATCTTCTCGGTATCCTGGTCGTCACTGAATTCGTCCATGCCCATGGACAGGAGTTTCTCTTTGCATGCTTCGATCGCTTTTGGGTCGGTGACCAGGTTTCCCCGGCCCATGACCTTCACTGCGGTGAACCCGGCAACGCCGGCTGCAACCAGGGCCTTTTTGGTGACACCGGTCTTCTTCATCCGGACAACCGCCATGATCTCTTTCATCGTCTTTCCCTCACAGGCCTGGAGCGCCTTTCGAGATGGTGTAGACCTCATCAACCGGGCTCACAAAGATCTTGCCGTCGCCAAACGTCCCGTCCGTGCCGGTCCTGGCGATCGATAAGATCATCTTAATGACCTTGTCCTTTGCATCATCCGGGATGACCATCAGGATGAGGGTCTTTGGGATCTCGTCATAGACCATCCCCCCGATCTTAATCCCCTTCTGCTTCCCGCGTCCCACGACATCGACCATGGTTGCTGCATTGAATCCCTCATGGGAGAGTTCCGCAAGCACTTCGTCTTTCTTCTCAGGCCGCACAATTGCACGTATCAGTAACATTGTTTCACATCCGCCTTTTTTTCCGCCAGTATTTTTTTGCACGTTACATTGCGTCGAGGAAACCGTGCTGCATCATCAGCGCTTCTAATCGTTCCTGGGTCATGGGTTTTGGGATAACGAACAGCCTGTTGTTGTCGATCGCCTTTGCCAGGTTCCGGTACTCGTTTGCCTGGCCCGATGCCGGGTCGAAGTCGATGACCGTCTTCTTGTGAATCTCGGCCCGCTGCACGAGGTTGTCCCGGGGCACGAAGTAGATCAGCTGGCTCCCGAGCTCCTCCGCGAATGCCTTTAAGAGAGGAAGTTCGTTGTCGACTTTCCGGCTGTTGCAGATGATGCCGCCGAGCCTCACTTTTCCGTTATCAGCGTATTTCTTGATGCCTTTTGCAATATTGTTGGCTGCATAGAGCGCCATGAGTTCACCGGACGCCACGATGTAGATCTCCTCTGCCTTTCCCTCGCGGATGGGCATCGCGAAACCTCCGCAGACCACATCGCCGAGCACATCATAGAAGACATAGTCGAGATCGTCGGTGTAGGCCCCGAGAGATTCCAGCAGGTTGATGGACGTGATGATGCCACGGCCTGCACAGCCGACACCGGGCTCCGGTCCTCCGGACTCCACGCACCGGGTATTGCCAAAGCCGGGCTTTAGGATCGCATCGAGCTCGATGTCATCGCCCTCGTCCCGCAGGGTGTCGAGGACGGTCTTCTGGCACAGGCCGTGGAGCAGGAGCCGGGTCGAGTCCGCTTTCGGGTCGCACCCGACCACCATGATCTTCTTTCCCGCTTCTGCAAGAGCTGCAACCGTGTTCTGGGTTGTGGTCGATTTGCCGATACCGCCTTTTCCGTAAATTGCCACCTGTCGTTTCATGATCGTTTTGCCTCTGAATTGTTCGCCTCGTCCGGGACCCGGGACAATTTTTACCGGGTCCTTTCGTTTTCCGCAGATTCCCCAGGGTGTGCCAAATCACGCGTTCAGCGGATCACCGGGCCGAGACATCCTGCCAGAGCCCCGGTGAACACCCCACCCATTGACCGGTTCGGGACTGCCGTCATGCCGGGATCGGAGCGATCCGGTCCCGGGCATCAGAAGTCATTCCGCCCGGACGTAAGCTGGTGAATCCGATCCCCGATGCTGTGCCGGGTATCCCGCATCCGAAGACCCGCGTCTTCGTGCGGAGAAATACTCCGGCGCGGAAGGTGCGGCAGTGCAGCCCCGTCCCGTTTCATACCGTGCGATCGTTCGCATGTAGCCTCCTGTGTTACACTCAAGTGTCTGTTTTACAAATATTTATATGTGCTAGTAGGAAGATTCCTTCCATCTAAACGAGCAGGATATGCAGTAACCGATGAGGAAGACACGGGTTGGTATCAACGGGAAATGCCGATCGCTGAGCTGCTGTAATACATGTAATTACCAGGATACCGGCGCACGCGATCCAAATCCCCCGACAGCAACCGGTTTGTAATGCTGCATGGCGGTGATTATCCCGACGCCCGGGACCGGCGCGGCGACCGGGATTCCCGCCCCGTCGCGATTCCCATCATCACGATCTTTTCCGGGATGCGCAACCGGGCAATCGACAGGATCCCCCACGAGGAACTCCGCGAACAGAGCGTGAAGATCGGACAGATCCTGCCGGGCGTTGACAACCAGCCGGGTTGGCGATCCGGGCTGGCACCTGCCGCCCCACCGCAATCCCGGAGGTATGCCGGCCGGTAAACCGGGATCGTGATGCGTGAGATTTCCCGTTTGGTACGGTCCCAAGGGTTATCTGCCCCGGGGAGTATCGTATCAGCATGGCATACATGATGGATGGTATGTGGGGCGGAAGTTACGGGTACGGATTTCCTTTCTTCGGCCTGGGGATGATGCTGGTCTGGCTTGTGCTGTTCCTCATCATCGCGTACCTGGTGTACCTGGACGCGAACAAGAGGGGAATGAACGGGCTGCTCTGGGGAATCCTTATCATCATACCGATGATCGGGATTCTCTTCCTGATCCTGTACATCGTTGTCCGGGAAGGCAACCCGCAGAAAAGCATAGCTGCCGGTGAGAATGCAATGGATGTTCTCAAAATCCGCTATGCGAAGGGGGAGATCACGGACGAGCAGTTCAGGACAATGCGGGAAGAACTGAAAAAATAAGTAGGTTCCTTACCTGCCCGTCCCCGCAATCAACGCAATAATCGGCCGGGCGGCCACCGGGCCCCGGGGCAGGGTGCGGATAAAACACCCGGGCCGGTGCAGGAACCCGCCAATCCCACCACAGGAAAAAACGATACGAACCGGGCAGCACCACTAAAAACGGCAGAAACGGTATCGCCTGCATACGGGCCGTGCCTGTATACGGACCGGGGAGGAGATGTGCTCTGATCCCCCCCGCCAAAAAAATTACTTTTTAAGAATGGGAGATTTGCCGGTAACGCGGGTAGGCGTTTTCTTCGTGGATGAGTTGCTGGCAGTTGCTTTGGCTCCCAGGGTCTTCACATTCTTTACGAATGGTTTGTCGTTTTTGGACATAGTGCATGAATGCAGGTTCTGCCTGATAAGGGTATCACTGAACTGCAAAAACCAAACCACCGGTACCACGATCCCTGTACGGCAATAGTCCGGGCTTTTTTAATGACGGGGCGTGTTTTTTTCTTTTAGGGAGAGGGGCTTGTTCCCTTCGTCTCCGTGGCCTCTTTGGCATTACATACCGGGCCGCAGGGGGAGATGCGCTTTGATTATACCATGAAAAATCCGGAGATCACGGGCAAGTGATACAATGATTTGGAGGGATTGAGGCGTTCTCCGAACTTATTTGAAAGGAACAAAATTGTTCCTCCGGGAAAGTGAGATGGGAACTGACTGCGGCAGCCCCGGATACGCGGGTTAACCCCGGAATAATCTCTAAAAAAATTACAACCGGATCTTTTTCTTCCCGTGCGCAATAACCGCTGCAAGATAGTTGTCAGGATCCTGCAGGAGCCATTGTTTTCTCATCTTCGGTGTAATCGCCGCTTCCCGGGTCATATATCTGGAGGAACCGGACCGCATCAACCGGTCCTGGCATTTTCACGAGTGCATCGATACCCTGTTTGTGGATAACATTTTCGTGTCTTTGCCTCCACGGTCATTCACCTCCATGAGCCATTCAACGGGATTTTTAACTTCAATATTATCTGATGAGCGTGCCTCTTAATAATTTTGATGATCGCATCGTCAGTTGTAAGCAGAACTGCGCCAGCAGATTCTGCACATGCAAGGTGCAACGCGTCCGCGGGATCACTACCCGGTTCTGTAAATATAGGGTATCACCGGGAAACGGTTTTTGTAATCGCTACACGCTTTTTTGCCAGATCCATTAAGTTCCGGGCTTTTTTCACCCGTGTTCTGTCAGGAATGCAGGAAATTTCAAAACTGGCAGCATCACGGGTAACCAGCGTCCAGTCATGAGCGCATCGCATCGGGATCTCCCTGATGGCTTCTGCTTCAAGATGGATGCGGTTCATCTTCTGGTCGTCAAACGGCCGGCACAGGCAGCATACGTCAAGATAGATTTTCACATAAACCTCCTGATTCCATTCTCTTCTTTGTACCCGGAGTGTCGGGATTTGTGAGGATAAGGAGCCCGGTTGGCGGGGTGAAAGTAAGGTGCCGGGCGATGGGGGTGAAGATCAAAAGGGGTTCGACGCAATTCGATGACGGGGCAGCGGAGATCCCGTGAACCAGCACCTGAAACACGAGAACGGCGACCGTACCTGAGTTGCCGCTGATCAGTACCCGAACCTTCGCTCGTATTCCTTATGCGACAGCCATTCCAGTATCAGGGTAACGAGCTGTGTCCCGTCACCGGCAACCGAATACATCAGCCGCCAGTTCTTATGAAAATTATATTTCCACAGGTTGTCAATCCCGTATTTCGTGAGATACACCTTCGGGATCAACCGCTTGGGGACCTGGATCCCGCAGAAGGGATCCATGGCAATGGTATCGAACACCGCGTTCAGTTGATCGTAGATCTCTTTTTCTTCCGCTCTTCCTGACGGGAGTTTTAAAAAAGTCTGTCTGACCTGATCATCAGCGAAGTAGAGGGCAGCATTCATCGGATCTTCAGGTTATTGTTACTGATATAGCGATTTATAAGTTCCGGATTATATATCCAGCATATTTTTTTATCGGCATCGGTTGCGATCTTCCCGGAGTCCTGGAGGTAGCCGATGATCGTGGAAAAAGTCTGGTACATCATCTTCTTTGGCAGGT
>JBAYMI010000191.1:0-5017 GCA_041663625.1 Methanoregula sp. | reverse complement strand
AGAATCAGGACGAGAAGTTGATACTGGGTGTAGATCTTTTTCGAATATTTGCAGGAATACGGTGTTATCCGTATTGCTTTCACTATCGAAATCGCGGCTCGGATAAATCTGATATTCCGGCTCATTGATTTCTTAATTGTCTTCTTCCCTTTTGACCACACATCAAAGGAAGGAGACAATGTACCTTAGATCTTTCGGTCACTGGTACCGCCTGTTTTCGATAGGATTTCTACAGAGCAAATTCTTTTTTTTTATCTATGATATTGAGGTCGGAATGTCAGATTATATGTTATCTCAAGGAGTTTTCGGTACGCATATATTATGATGTGAGATGAGGGAACCTTTTTAGATCTGTGATACACGGTTAATTAGTATAGACGAATATCGAGATATCCAAGCAGTTTTCTCACAGTTTACGTTCCCAAAGACTGGTATGGCTGGCATAGGATCGGATAAATTCGGAGGAATCGAAGCGGTACGTACCTATCCACTCCTCCCGTTTTGTGATTTTTTTCCCTATGATTCTTTACGGACCCGGTGAGTGTTGTGGATCTGATTCGTTGACTGAATTTCCGAAGTAGTTTGTTCAGTGCAACGGCATCCGATTTTTAATTTACGAGAGGAAGTGAACAGTGTTAATCCGGTTGAAATAACTCTTCTGTCGAATAGGCTTCAAATCATGGCAAATTCATGGAGATTGCCTGTCATGGGTAGGTATTCTTTGAAGAAAATGAGTCTGCATTAAAGATGATGTGTGGAGCTAATTTCAGTGAATGTTGAGGATATAATGAAATTTTAGAGTATCTGGTCAATCCAGTGGATAATTCAACAATAGGGTTTCTATTTTACTACCTAAATTTTATCTCTTCCAGGATTAAACTCATCAAATCCCCTCCTTGTCAATTCCCTCAATTTGGACAATATACGAGAGTATTCTGAAGAATTTCTCATGAAAATTACGTTAAACAGATCTGATTATTGAGTAGTTCAGCTCCTCTCAATAATTTACGATGAATCCCCAGTCTCTGACGATGCGCCCCCGCTGTGTATCGGTAACCATAAACATATGTGAGAACAACGCGTTGACCTGTTTTACCTCCCATATGCCCTGATGCGGGGAGCTTTTCAAATTATTTTTAACGATTTTGCTGGTATCTGCATTCATGTGCGTTTAAAAGTTCAATTTTAATGTAAGTTATGTGATGGATGGAGTCTTTGGGGATCTGTATCCTGGTCCTTTCAATTACATGGTTTCATCAGAGATCTCGGTGTTTTGTCTGTTACGCATGTCGGGATCGAGTTTCAGATCCCTTAAAACGTTCATATCGTGCGTCCAACGGACTTTTTCAGGGTCGATGGGTTATTTGACCATCAGTATGAAAAAAACCCCTGTTTTATTGCAAAATATTTGTTTTCAGATGAGTTATTCTTTTATATTTCTAAATATTGATTAGTGGTTTGATGAATAATTCGTGAATACTCGGCCTTCAAAATTTACAACCTCTCACTCCGGGTCATGCTTGTGTTGCTCAAAGAACTACAGAGATTTGGCAATTTGCAGACTTCGCAGAATGTCTATTCTGCGCAAACCTTTATTTATTTGAGGAAAAATAGAATAGAGCATGGAAAGCGGTTATTTTTCGGAGTGGCTCAAAAGCTACCGAAACTATCTCCGCATGCGAAATTATTCTCCCCGCACACTGGACAGTTACGAGCAGGTTATCAAACATTTTGGATACTATGTCTGGCTCCGGAGGAATACCGATCCAACAAAACTTGTTTTTTTCTGGAAGGATTTTGAAAAAGCCCGGCTTGATACTTCGGTAGAAGTGACTCCGATAGTCATCAATGATTTTCTCTCCTTTGTCTCTTCCATGCAGACGTATAAGCCTAAAACGTTTCATCGAATTATTTCAACGTTGAGTTCCTTTTACCGTTACCTGTATTCTCAGGAAATTGTCAGTACAAATCCGATAACGGGCATAGATCGTCCCCGTATAAAGCAGCAGGAAATAAAATATCTGAAACACAACCAGGTGCTTCGGCTGATTGATTCCATTGACGATCCTCGTGACAAGCTCATTGTAAGGACGATATATGCGACAGGAGTCCGGGTTTCAGAACTCTGTAACATGAATATCGAAGATATTGATTTTGATGAGCACACTATCCGGATCCGGGGAAAAGGGGATAAGATCCGTCTTGTTTTTATTGATGAGGACTCTCTTGTTGATATCCTGAAATTCATCGGGAATCGGATTATGGGCCCGCTGTTTATAGGGCAGCAGGGCAAGCATATCTCCTCCAGGGCCATCCAGCACATCTTCAAACACTATGCCCCCACGGGTATCACGCCTCATAAGATACGTCATAGCTATGCCAGCGAGTTGTACAAACGTTCGAAGAACCTGAAGGTGGTACAAGAAAATCTTGGTCACTCTTCTATCAAGACTACAGAAATCTATCTCCACACGGATATTGATGAGCGGCGCCAGGTTTATCAGCAATATTTCCCGCTCTCCGGATCGAATGAAAAGGCATGATTTTTTGCTCTGGAGAACTCATTCGCTCTGTTTTTCATGACGCCTTTGGGGGCTTAGCCCCGCCGGGTGGGTATATCTCCCGGTTGCGATTTGTCTGAATTGAGAACATTTATCGGACTGCAATTTAACCCCATCTTCGGGGACAACAGTGCATGTGGGGGTGAGTATATCTGCTGAATCAGGTTTTCAACAGTCGATTTTTTAAATTCTTTCTTCATATAAACCATATGTTGCTATATAAAAAAGCGCTTTTTCACGGTCTTTTTTTGTGAAATATCCGCAGGTGCAACAGTATGGTTTATTCCGATCGCGAGAGACGGCTCCATGATGTCAGAGTATTGCGTTGATCAGGACATTTATCGGTAATTTCCGGGTGATTCACAGAGATTATCGTGGCTTTCTGATAGTCGCGATTGATATCCCTTGCGGGAATCAATGGTAATGTTTGGTTTTGTCATTGTATGTTACGGGAAAATTATCAGGTAACCAGGGAGAATTGAAGGTACGCAAAAGTGATCATCAGGGAAATATGCCTGGAGATTGTCGTATAAAATATTCTTGTGCCGCCTTTTTTTGAAATATTTTTTAGGAAGGCAGTACGGATTCCTTACATTGGTTTTTTTGTAATATTTCATTGTTAAATACATTCAGGATTTGATTTTCATTATCGGAAAAATTAGATTTTTTTTCAATCCATTTTACTGATAAGAAACTTGATCTTTTCAAAATTTTTCCATTTTTGTGAAACTTAAGTCATATTTTTATAACCCCCAAATTTTTTAAAAATTCTAATCTATATCATTATTACACAAAATTTCCATTTAATTGGTATTTCATGACATCTTACTTGATTATACTGGATAATCTGGAATAAATCCATTGTAGATTGTTAAACAAATATTGTTGGATTATTCATATTAACGTCAGTGTTTTGAATATATTTGGAAAATTGGATTATGTGCATGAAAATTGTGTCTTAAAATTTAAAAACTACTTCGAATGCATCAGGATTTTTTGTCATATTATTTAAAAATCAATGAAGGCTAAATTTAATATTCCGAATCCAGTGATTTTACGACGTGTAAACATTTTGTCAAAACATTTTGAAATTATTTATGCAGTGTGTCTCATTGGGTGTTATTCTCACTTTAGATTTGTTTCCATTTTTCAAATACGCCCCTTCATCGAACTTAATATTCTCTCGTAATGTCATCAAATTTCAAAATATTTCAAATTATTGACTTTTACTTCGAAGAATACGGATATCCTAAAAAATGTATGTTTAATTTACGTCGTAAAATGCAACACTATCCATTTTTAATTCAATTGGGTGTAATTCATCTGATGTGGCAAATTTCAGCATTTTCACCATTCGACAAAATTGCCCTTTTTCATCGGAGTGATGGCGGATAATTATGCAATTAGAAGGAAGAATTCGATTGGATTCATACCGCAATTCTTTTTTGTCAATCTGTTGACATACTATCAGGATACACATGCCCCGGGTCCAGAAACGTAAATACGAAAAAATTGACGAGGCAGAAATTGCACTTGTCATCCAATGCGCTGACAGTCATGAATTCTACGAGCGGTACCGTGAGGCATTTCCCACGCGGAAGAAAGGAATTGACAGTATCAGTAAAATCTGGAAACGCCGCGGGGAATTCATTAAAAAACAACCCGGTACTGATAATGATTCTGAACCGGTGCCCGTAGTAAGCCATGAACTGGAGACTCTTGTCACTGCACAAAACAAGATCTTTGCAGAATTATCCGCGACAATGAAAGAACAACTCAAAGTCAGCAAAGAGATCCTGGCGAGACTCCCAAAACAGATCCAGAAATATGATGAGCCGTTACTGCACCACCAGAAGCCCGCGGAAGAAAAAATTTCAGAACCAAAAGAACCGGTGAAGAAAGCCAGTCATGAAAAACCCGCCGATATCATGATTGGCTCCTGATGTAGTGGAAGCAGAATCGAGAATCACGTTTATTGCTTCTGGAGAATCGCACATGAACGGGCGCTCGCAGCCGGACCTTCAAAATTATAAAATAGCATTTGGGAGATCCACCGCGTGGGCACTCCTCCTGTTGTAATACTTGAGTATTACTAAGGTAGATTCTCAATAGTGGTAAGTCTGTAGTGTTCAAGTGACATCGCAGCCAAGTGATCATCTGCCCCGGAGATTTTCTACCAAAGTCTATTTTGTAGATCCCTTCCCACCCTCTACCGGAAAACCCGGATATGTTTCGCTTATACCGGCATTTTCCGCTGCCCTGCATCCAACCAATTTTCCCGGGAAGGTATGCTTATAGTCCCCGACTCCCTATCATATATGACCTTTTCACGCTGGAGAAGGGAGGGTATTTTACAATCTCATCAGGTGAACCCCCGTAGTGTAGCGGTCAATCATGCCGGCCTTTGGAGCCGGCGACACCAGTTCGAATCTGGTCGGGGGTATGCATACCGCATT
>JBAYMI010000190.1:0-5018 GCA_041663625.1 Methanoregula sp. | reverse complement strand
GGCGTTTTGTTTCCGGGAGCACCCCGCCGGAGTTCTCTGCCATGAACGGTATTGGGGATCGCACACGTGCGCTGGTCCGGCGCGTGCGGGAGATTATGAGGATCAATCCAGCTCCTGAGGTTACCACCCAGAACAAGGCCGGCCAGGCTCCCGACACCCGGCAGCCACAGCCGGAGGGTGCGGGGACGGGGATCGTACCCCCGCGGCCAGCTCCCTATTCGGCCTACGGGGACTGTGTCGTGGAGAAGGTTATCCGCCACCTCATTCCCTTCATTCTCATCCTCTACATTGTCAATTATATCGACCGGGTGAACCTGGGATTTGCGGCGCTGACCATGAACCCGGATCTTGGCATCACCCCGGTCATCTTCGGGCTGGTATCAGGAATTTTTTTCATCGGGTATGTTTTCTTTGAATACCCGAGCAACCGGATGATGGAACGGGTCGGGGCAAAGCTCTGGATCCCCCGCATCCTTCTCAGCTGGGGACTGGTTGTCGTCCTCCTCTCGCTGGCGAGGAGCGCGTTTGACGTGGGTGCATTGCGACTCCTTTTAGGAATCGCGGAAGCCGGGTTTTACCCGGGCATTATTTTCTACCTCTCGCTCTGGCTCCGGAGCCGGGACCTGGCCCGGTGCATGAGTTATATGTACGCTGCCCAGATCGTTGCCCTCATCATCGGGACTCCGGTCTCCACATTTATTCTCGATAATATCTCCTGGATGGATCTCGCCAGCTGGCGATGGCTCTTCATCCTTGAGGGAATTCCTGCGATCCTCCTGAGCATCGTTGCCTACTATTACCTGACAAACCGGCCTGAAGATGCAACATGGCTCAAAGCCGATGAACGGGAATGGCTGGTGAAGACGGTAGCTGCAGAGCGGGAGTCGGGAGGAGTCCCCGGAAAGAAGGGGCTCGGGTACTTCTTTGGCCAGCTCTGGTTCCACCGGCTCTGGATCGCATTCTTTCTCGAGATGTCGGCCGGGTATGCCATTGTCTTCTGGCTGCCGCAGATCGTCCATTCATTCCAGTTCAATTCCAGCCATACCATAACCGACTGCCTGTCCGTGGTTCCCTATGTCGGAGCACTCATCTGCATGCTACTCTGGGCCCGGCATTCGGACAAGACCGGTGAGCGAAAATATCACATGATCATTCCCTGGATACTGGCGGCTGTCGGGTTTTTCGGGGATGCATGTACAAAGGATCCCGTGATAGCCCTGGCATTTCTGACCCTTGCAACGATCGGTCTCTTTTCAGGTGTCCCGGTCTTCTGGGCGGCAGTGACACAGCGGATGAGCCGGATCGATGCATCGGGCGGCATTGCACTCGTGAATGCTCTTGGCACCCTCGGAGGTTTTGTCGGTCCGTTCCTTATGGGCATCTTTATTGCCGGCAGCGGGGAGATGAACGGAGCCTTGGCCCTTGTCACCTTTGGCGGGTTCATGGTGCTGTCCGTACTGCTCCTCCTGTGGGAGTTCCGGGACCCTGCAAAGGGAAAAACGGGCGAATTGATATAATTACGATCCCTTTTTTTATCATGGATGACACGAACATCAGTCCTCACGCAAACCCGCGGAGAGAGGCCGCCCGGGCACAGGATCCTGCCGGGAAGAGAACAGTACGGTTTACCGGCATCCTTCTCCTTATTGCCGTCCTGATTCTGCTCCCGCCGGCAACCGGGGCAGTACCGGATGACGCTTTCCTGCAGAATGCGACCTCTCCGCAGATAGTAAAGATCGGGGTTGATACCATGGACTTCAACGGTTTCAGCGTTGCAGACGGTACCGTTGAGACGAATTTTTATTTATCGCTCAGATCCGATGAACCCATATCGCTCGAAAATGTCGAGCTCATAAACGGGCAGATAACTTCTGTTTACTCGTTTGTCAATACCACGAATGAAAAAACGTACAGGATCTATGCGATCATAACCGCCGATCCCGATCTGCGCCAGTTCCCGTTCGACCAGCACATGCTCCCCATTGAGATCGAGTCAAAAAACAATGATGTGAGCACGCGGGTTCTCGTTATTGACACGAACCGGACCGGCATCGAGCCTGAAGCAGACCTCCCGGGCTGGGAAATAACGCATAACAATGCGTATGTCATGAACAAGTCGTACGATGAGGGCGGGGAGGAATATTCCCGGGCCGTCTTCACCCATGACATCGAGAGAGATACGGCATCGACCCTCCTGAAATTTTTCCTGCCGATCATGCTCATCATCATCGTCTCCCTCTCCTCGCTGATGATGAAAGTCTCATCCCGGCTGGGACTGAACGCATCGATGTTCCTTGCTGCGGTGCTCATCCACTGGCGTGTCGCCGATGCAATTCCGCTCGTTGCCTATGCGACATTCCTGGACATATTCATGATCATCACCTATGCAACACTCGTGATGGTACTCGTATCCGGCATCCTGATCATGAAATTCACGGAAACAAAAGATACGGTCCGCATTGAACGGGTGAACTTCTGGTCGCTCCGGATTATCCCGGCCCTTTCCATAACCCTGTATTTCCTGCTCTTCCTGACGCTGGTGATCTGACCGGACCACCCGCATCTGTTTTTTAAAGAGCCCTCGGACCGGTGATGGAGGAGAGGGAGAGAGTTCTGGTAATTACAAAGCAGGATAGTACCGGGAATCACCACAAATATTTTTTCACTCATCGCTGGCGTTATCACTATCGCAGATAATAATTCTCCCATGCACCATCCCGGCATCCGATGGCCATCCGGCACTCCTGACAAAAAACAGCCAGTTCGCACGAGGTAACCAGATCATGGGAACCCTGTCATCCGCCCGATTGCTGTTTATTGTCACGGGAATTGTTCTTTTCCTTACCTGCGTGGGACTCGTGGCCACGCAGGAGATCCAGCCCTGCGATAACGTTTCCGTGGATTCTTCCGCGGACTATATTTATGACGCTCAATACTGTTGAAACAGGAATTGCCTTTGTGCTCTACCTTGGAGCCATGGTAGCCATCGGACTTTTTTACTGGAGAAGAACATCCACCGTGAGCGAATACATCCTGGGGAACCGGGGCCTGGGCCGGTTCGTGGCAGCCCTCAGTGCCGAAGCGTCCGACATGAGCGGCTGGCTGCTCATCGGCCTGCCCGGCCTGGCCTATGTCTGCGGGCTCCAGGCAGGATGGGTGGCCCTTGGCCTTGTCATCGGAACATTCCTGAACTGGAAGTATATTGCCCCGCGCCTGAGAGTCTATTCCAAAATCGCCGGTGATTCCCTCACGCTGCCGGAATTTTTCCGGGACCGGTTTCACGATCACTCCGATCTCATCGGGGCCGTGTGCGCACTGTTTATCCTGGTCTTCTTTGTCATCTACACATCCGCCCAGTTCGTGGCGGCCGGAAAACTGTTCGGCACGGTCTTTGGGATGGACTACCGGGTCGCCCTCCTCCTGGGATCCCTGATCGTCGTGGCATACACGTTTACCGGAGGGTTCAGTGCGGTCTGCGTTACGGACACCATCCAGGGAATCCTGATGTTCTTTGCCATCCTGATAGTTCCCGTTGCCGCAATGCTCCTGCTCGGTGGCCCTGTCGCAGCAGCAGTGAGCGCCCAGCTAGTAAACCCGAACCTCTTCAACCCGTTTGTCAACCCCGACGGGAGCCCGCTGGCCATCCTTGCCATCATCTCCCTGCTGGCATGGGGACTGGGGTACTTCGGCCAGCCCCATATCCTGGTTAGGTTCATGGCGATAAAAAAGCCCGAGGAGATCCGGGATGCCCGGATGATCGCCATGACCTGGGTTATCATCTCCCTCTGTGCAGCCGTTGCGGTGGGCATTGTCGGGCGGGCATTCATCAGTCCGTCTCTTGAGGGACCGGCCGCTGAGACCGTTTTCATGGTGCTGACGATGGATATCTTCACATCGTTCCTGGCGGGTATCATTCTCTGTGGCATCCTTGCCGCGATCATGAGTACGGCGGCGTCGATCCTCCTGGTCTCGGCGTCGGCACTTTCGCAGGATGTCTATTTCCCCTTCCTGCGTCCCGGCGCACAGGACCGCGAACTGCTCTGGGTCAGCCGGTTCTCCGTGCTTGTCATTGCCGGCCTGGCACTCGCTCTTGCCACGGATCCCGGCAGTATTGTGTTCTCCATCGTAGCCTATGCCTGGGCAGGCTTTGGCGCAGCGTTCGGCCCGGCCCTGCTTGCCTGCCTCTTCTGGAAGAGGACAACCCGGAACGGGGTGCTTGCCGGGATCCTGGTGGGCGGGATAACGGTCATCATCTGGAGATGTTTTGGTTTTTTTGGCGTCTACGAGATTATCCCGGGATTTTTCCTCTCGCTCTGTGCCATCTGGGCCGTGAGCCGGCTGACCCCGGCGCCGGATCCTGCGGTGAGTGAGGAGTTCGAACAGGCAAAACAGGCTGCAGTACGCATTGAGTGAGGGGAATTCACGGGGTTCCGGAAAACTGCAAAAAAATTTTCACTCATCGCTGGCGTTATCCTTGCCCCCGCTGATTTTTTAGCATGAGATCTTTTTGTACTTCCGGCCTCACCCTGGCCGCAGTGATCGCGTGTGTCTTCATGGCTTGTCTGGTTATCGGCGTTGCCGGTGCAAATCCCGACAACAGCACTACCGGCATTCCCCCCGCCGGGACTCATCCATCCGCAACCCAGCCATCCGGAACACCTCCAGAGGGGAATGGATCTCCGGCAGAGCATGGTGCAGAATCCAGCGGGGCGACCGTATTCATGTCTGAAGAGGGGCTGAACCTTTCCCACGCAATGAACCAGTCCGCGGTAGAGAATGCCAGCCAGTCCCCGGTTCCGACACAAAAAGCCTCACCGCTCATCTACACGGTTCTTGGGGCCATTGCCGTCATCGGCATTACGAGTGCAGTACAGGGGAAAGGCCGGCTCTGATCCGGGCAAATTCTTTTTTTCACACATAGCCAGCATTATATATCCACCTGAATGAGATAATGACAAGCATCCCTTGAGGAATATTCTATGGAGAGCAAATACCTGATTCTATTAACTATCATCAGT
>JBAYMI010000189.1:0-5035 GCA_041663625.1 Methanoregula sp. | reverse complement strand
TGCTTATGGCTGGTATACAAAGGATACAACCGGTGCAGTACTCATCGGATTGCTGCCGTTCCTGCTTACGATGATCATTGTGAGACTATGGCCCGGTTCCAGTGTCGAGGATACTAGTTACCTCATTAAGTCCGTCCTCTATATCGGTTCGCTTTGTGTTGTCGGGGGACTTGAAGGATATTTTGCAGCAATGCATGAGAAGAGATCGTTAGTCCTTGCAGCCGCCTTCGCAGGATTATGGGCCCTTGTTTTTCTCTCGGGGATTAACTGAATAGCTATGCTGAAAAAACTCTGGTAAAAGCCACAGAAGTGAAGAGCGTTGGGTTGAAACGAACACGGATTGAATACCCTCATGCCATTGCCCTTGTGATAATGGTCACCCCACTTGGTTCACGGCCCGACACCGATCCGGAAAACCGCCCTTCTTTTAGTTCCACGTGCCCCAGCCCATCCGGCCCACGATCGCCCCTCTGTTTGGGTATATTCAGAGTTTTTTTTGCGACGTGAAAATGAGTTAAACGCATCGAATTAATGCCCATTTTTCACGAAGAAGTCTCCTCCCGAAACCAAAAAACCCCCGAGAGGAAGAGGGTCTCCATCGGAGAATGAGTTATTGAAGAACAAGATCCGGTTATCAAATTATGGCAGTGATTATCTCCAGATACCAAAGTATCAGGAGCAGGAATTCTTCCTAAATACTACGGAAAATGTGTCATTATGTCTGAATCTGGAAAATGGGTAATATGATCAAGTTTCCGGATTTTTTGTTATTGGGATTTGTCTAATTGGTATTGTGTACGGATTCAGATTGATCCAAAAAAGGAAAGAATGTGAAAAATGAAATTGGATATGAAATAGCATTGGTGATCCGGTGGTGTGGGCAGTTAACACAAGGCTGAGCCAAGGGATGTATTTTCAGGGAGATTATGTGGCTTTATTATGAAAAATGAGATTGAATCCAAAAAATGGCTGGCAAGAGCAAAGAGCAATTTAAGTATTGCCAGAATAGGAAAAATTTTTGATGCTATTATTTACGAAGATCTTGGTAATAATTGTCATGCAGCAGTAGAAAAATCGCTCAAGGCGGTACTTGTTTTTCATCATACCGAACCAGATTTTAAACCACCATACGGGAAGAATGGACATTCCCTTGATTTTTTAATTAAAAAAATTGAAGAATTAAATATAGTGGTTCCCGATCAAATTAAAACTGCATCAAACTCTCCATTCTTTTACGGAGGATGGTCTATCCCTTGGAATATTCCATGGAAAATAGGATCCTCTGCTTCACTGATGGATTACGCGGTTGATCGGAGATACCCGGGACCATACGATCCACTAACTGAACAAGGATACAAGGACATTCTGGATAGAACAGAAAAAATTGTTGCATGGGTGGAAGAGCAAATCTGAACATAAGGACTTTGATAAAACCTCTCTCAGTGCGGCATAATTACTGTCTGAAATATTTGTATCCCAATATGGTTCCCTCAAACAGCATGAGTTTCATCCGTCACGTATTGCTTCCACTTGGCGTGGGGATACAATTGAACGGGAGGGAACTGGCAGGCCTCGTTGGTTGGTGCAACTGGTTGACGCAAGGCTATGCCGGGGGAAACATTTTCCGACAGGCTTTGATCGGGATAAAACGAAACATGCGAAAAATGAGTTATTTGGATTTCTGCATCACAAGGATCTCTTTTCCGATCTGTTTGACCGTCTTGTTCCTGATATGTTTTTTCCGGTCCTTTGTGTAATCGCCACTGCCGGGATCAAAACTCCGGATAAACCGGATTGCATCCTCAGGTCCGAGTGCCTTTGCGAGGGCATCGTATCCCTCGCTCTGGATCTGGGCAATTTACGCCCCATTACCCTTCCCCACGCTCGCAATCGTCCCACGGCTTGTGGACAAATGCGCTGACAGACCGCCCGTCACGGCTCCTTCCCGGATGTTAGTCATCCCGTTTCTCCAATATGAGATCTGTCGATCGAATCGACACGTATCCCAAACCTGTCGAAGACACCAGACAATTTCAACATGTCGAACCAATCGACACATCGCTTGAATTTGTCGAAAAAATTGAAAAATATCGACATGTCGTTATGGCTCCTTGAGCAGTTTCAGGAGTGCGGGATTACTGAATAATTTCTCCCGACCCACCTTCTCGGACTTTAAAACGCCGATCTCTTCCATGGCTTTCAGATAATCTGCCGCAGTCTGCCTTTGTGAAATTCCCGCATCGACAACAAACTGGATTTTACAATAGGGCTGGACAAAAATCAGCTCGACAAGTTCCTTCGAATAAATCTGTTTGGGGAGGTTTGTCCGGCAAAGCGTAGTTGTCTCTTCCAACAGACGGCGGATCGCAAGGATACGCTGGTAAGTCCTGATCGACGTCGCCTCAACTGCAGACAGCACGAAGAGCACCCAGGGTTCCCATTCCTGCTTTTCCGTCACATCACGCAATAACCGGTAATACTCTTTCTTGTGCCCGATAATGTAGTGACTGAGATATAAAACAGGAATATCAAGCAGGCCTTGTTCGACAAGATAAAGAATATTTAAAATCCGGCCGGTCCTTCCATTACCATCTTCAAAAGGATGAATTGCTTCGAACTGGTAGTGAATCAGCGCCAGACGAATGAGGGGATCCAGTTCGTTATCATCCGGTTTTTGTATGTACTCCCCGAGGAGGCTGAGTTTCTCTAAAAGGATATCCCCGCCGTCCGGGGGAGTATAGACGACAACTCCCATCGCCTTATTCCCGAGCTGGGTGCCGGAACCCTGCCGAAACTGAACTTCGTGATCGAGCAGACCTTCACAGACCTGCCGGAGCATCCCCATTGACAATGGTTGATCTTTAAGCAGATCATAACCCTTGCGGAGAGCCGTCCGATAGCGGAGGACCTCTTTTGTTTGAGGATCAATGGTGGCCCCGTGCGGGAGAATTGCGGCCTTGTAGAGTTTATCGCCGGTCGTGACGATGTTTTCAATTTCTGAACTGTCCTGTGCTTCCCGAAGGGGAAGAGCGTTGATAAGAATATCCTGATTCGGGATTAAATTCCCCGCACTTTTCAAAGAGGCAAGAGCACGGTGAGCACCCACACATTTTTTCAGAACCGTCTTTGATTCCAGATCGATGGGCGGAGGGAGGGGAGGAAGTTCATTGTACGCTTTTGTGCGGTCAAATTTCATAGCCCGGCCCCTTTACAGATTTTTCTGTATCTCATATTCAGGTACGTGGGATTCTATAAGAGGGTCATGAAGCGTGCCTGTCAGCCGCTTCATTTTCTCATCAAACGGTTTCCCATCGTCTTTTACACCTTCTGCCCCACCATACCGCCCCGGCGTGAGAACAAAATTATTTTCCCAAACCTTTTCAACCGGTGCACTCATGCAGAGCCCGGGGATCACAGGTTTGTACTCCGCCGTTTCCCTGTTGTTGCAGGGCTTGTCCGCCATCTTCCAGCACCCGGATTCAAATCCGGGACTGGCCCCATTTTGAGCTGTAGGAGATTGACGGGGCACAGGATATCCTCTCATAATCTATTAGCAATGAAACCGGATATGCTGTTATTGAATAAATAGTTATAAAAATGCGATTTTAATAAGGAAAGTGAGACGGGGGCTTACCGTTTCAAATATTATTTCTCACTCCCATGATAAGCCTCAGCCATACGGCCGAAAATACCTAAAAGACTATTCTTGCGTAATGAAAAGGAAACTGCATCCTGCTTTGCCTGCTCCCTGCAGGGAATGTACAAGAGGTGGTGAAATTACCAGTTCCATCAAAAAAAAAGAAAAAAGTTTACTCCACCGGCACGAACTTCGTGCCATAGTGGATAATCCCGCTCTCGCCATCGGTGGCGATCTTGCGGAACACACTCTTGACCTTCATGCCGATCTTCGCCTTCGCTGGGTCCATCACAATCTGGGTCGTGATCTGCGGGCCCTCATCGAGCTTGACAATCGCGAGCACGTAGGGGGTGAGCATCGAATACTGCTCGGCTGCGGTGTGGATCACGGTGAACGTGACGACAGTACCTTCGCCCTTGAACTTGTGCTCGACAATCTTTCCTGCCCGGCGGCAGTCCGGACAGAACGTCCGGGGCGGGAAAAAGTGCCTGCCGCAGGTCTCGCACTTCGTTCCCACCATGTTGTAACGCTGGGGTAGGTGCCGCCAGAACCGTGCAACCGTCATCTTATACCCTCCCGAGGATGTGGACTGCGACCGTCGCGCCGGTCCCGCCCACGTTGTGTGTCATACCGATCTTCGCACCTTCGACCTGCCTTTTACCGGCCTCGCCACGGAGCTGCTGGACAATCTCGTAGACCTGCTTGATACCGGTCGCACCGACCGGGTGACCGCAGGACTTGAGGCCGCCGCTCGTGTTCACCGGGATCTTCCCGCCAAGGGCCGTCTCACCGTCAGCGGTGAATTTGCCGGCCTCTCCTTTCTTGCAGAACCCGAGGTCCTCGATGGCACAGATCTCTGCGATCGAGAAGCAGTCGTGCACCTCGACCATATTGATGTCCTTGTGGGTCAGGTGCGCCATCTTAAACGCCCGCTGGCCGGCCGCGACCGATGCGTCCAGCGTCGAGATGTCGCGCCGGTCGTGCAGCGCGATCGAGTCGCTGGCCTGCGCCGTTGCGAGTACCTTGATGGGCGTGTCCGTGAACTCGCGGGCCCGGTCGAGCGGCGCAACAATCACTGCCGCCGCCCCGTCCGTCACCGGCGAACAGTCAAAGAGCCGCAGGGGTTCTGCGACCATCGTCGATTTCATCACGGTATCAAGCGTGATCTCGCTCTGGAACTGTGCAATCGGGTTTCTTGCCCCGTTGTAATGGTTTTTCACCGCTACCTGCGCCAGCTGCTCGCGGGTCATGCCGTACTTGTGCATGTAGTCCTGGGCGATCATCGCGTACAGGCCGGGGAACGTCGCGCCCATGAAGCCTTCCCACTCACGGTCGGCCGCGCCGGTCAGCGTATCGGTGCTCTCGTCCGATCCGACATCGGTCATCTTCTCGACGCCG
>JBAYMI010000188.1:0-5042 GCA_041663625.1 Methanoregula sp. | reverse complement strand
TTATTTTGAGAACTCCGGTAAGTATGACAGCAGCGAGCAGAAAGTACTGAAATACCTGCGGCAGGACACGGACAGGCAGATCCTCGTTGCACTCTCGGGCAACCCGTTGATGTCGCGCAGGGATTTTGAAAAGATACTTGGCGTTTCAGGGCCAACGGTCACCTGGCACATGAAGCGGCTTATCAGCGACGGGCTGCTGGAGATCCGTAAGGACGGGCGGTTTACCCGGTATATCCTTTCGGCAGGAACATTGTCCTGCCTTGAAAAATACCTGGTATGCATGCCCGGTCTTCCGGAACGCCATGAGGGTATGAACGCTCCTTCCCGTTACTATGGCATGGCCGAGACCGCAGAACTATAACCGGTCCTGAAATCCGCATGATAGGTGGATCCGGTTTCCGCACGACCAGGGTTTGGGTGTTCACCCACAATTTTCAGTAATTTTTCTATGATTTTTCACATTTTTTTGCTCTGTTGAAATGTACATGAACTCCCGGTTCGCACCCGAATTATGAAAATGGGGAGTATGTAATTTGGGGATAGCTCCCCGCCTCAGGGCTTCTCATATGCACAGCAGTGCAATGCGTTGTTTTCAAATTGTGCAGAGGCACTGATCCGGAGAGGGGGGCCCCGTCGGGGGCGGCGACGTTCATCATACTTGGGGGTATGGGGGCATCAGCCCTCATCATCATATCCAAGGGGTAATTTTCATGGGAAACCTTTTGCAGAAAAGATCGCCCCCTCTTGCACCATCCGTCATCCGCGGGGGACAGGAAGCATTACGATGCAACCAGAATATACTGCCAACTCATTACTATTGGAAAATTATTCTGGTAATTCAGAGGCATCGCAATGCGGGAGCAGGCCAAAGACGGAGCCCCCATGAGCGTTACACTGTAAATCAAATGATTTCTCCATGGCAATTTTTTTCAACAAACTTGGAACAACCGTTTTTTAGTTTTCCGGTATCGGGTATTCCATTTGGCCGGTTACGATGCATTGTCCCGACCGGTCACCGGAAAAAACAGGGTTAACAGGACGGAGGAACAATTACCTGCCGGACGCTCTGCCATAAACACTGCTGCGAGATCCAGATCCCCCGGGGACAAGGGATATACCAGGATCCATACGGGTCTTCGGCCGGAGGAGGCGGGCATGCACAATCATACGGAGAAGTATTCCCTGAGGTCGTAACGGGTTTACAAAAGGCCGATGTGTTGACCTGGCCGGACCCCCCGGAAAATGATTCAGTACATGCGGGCATCTGAAGGGACGAAAGATACTGGTATGTCCCGGCCCGGTCGTTACGGTGTTTCGCAATAAAATTATGGATCCCAACATACAGAGAGTAGCGTTCGAGAAGCGCCCTGAACCGTGCGGGGTCCTCACGGGAAGAATTATCCAGTTCTGCTTTGACAGAAGCAATCCGGGCGTCGATACGACTCTTCTGTGCAAGGATGAACCGGGTCTCACCGGATCGGGTGAATTTTTTTGATCCGGTCCCGACCCGGATCACAACCGGCGTGCTGGTTAAGGGGATAATACCCGGGGACTGTCCCGCATCCAGGTATTTTTCAGACTGGTTCAGCTGTTTCGGCACATCCCCCATGAACGACAGGCCGGTTGTTTCGACGTACATGTACCCCGTATCACCGTACAGGAGGTGATCGCTGTCCACTCCTACTGCCATGTGATGTTCCGGGATGAAAAGGAGGAGCGAGACATTGTATCCTTCCCGGGAGAGGAGACCTGCAAGGAGGACACTCTTATCATCACAATCCCCGGTGCCGTCAACCAGGGTCTCTGCCGGAAAGCGGGCAACCGTATCAGGGATCGCTGCCGATGCATTGTCATATGGAATGCTCTGCACGAACACCGCCAGCAGTTCAAGGTATTCATCATCGGTGTACCGGTACTCCTGCCGGATGGCATGGAAACTACCCATGAGATCTGCATAGAGCGGGTCCTGGGCCGGATCATCAATAAATGCCCGGTAATAACCGGGGGCAAGGTCTTCCGGATCTGAATCCGGGGGTGCCGTTGCGAACTTGTTCCCGTTTTTTGCCCCGTAATAAATCCCGGCGCTGACAGGGGTCCGGATCGTTATGTTCTCCTGCTGGAAGGAGAATGTGTACTCCCGGCCGAGAATTCCCGGTGTTGCATTATATGCTATGGAGGGAAAGGTGACATCATCGGAGAGAATGGTTGGATCCGATCCGGGATAGATGAAGGGAACGGAGGAATCATTCGGGTCCGCAAGCGATGCAGTCGCGGGGAATGTAAGTACGAACGTGGCAATACTGAAAACAATCGCAATCGTGACAACGCGTTTCCCAAAGATCCTGCCAGCAATCCATGAAAAAATGGCAGGAACCATACCGTTCATGCTTCACTCATAATGCATACTGCCGGTACGCAACCAGGCTTTTCTCTTATTCCATAACGGGAAGTTTCCGGATAAAAAATGATTCCCCGGCTCCGCATCAGAGGAGACGGAACACGCCCTTTGGGACCGTGATCTCGAATTTTGCGCCTTCTCCCGGTGTACCGGTCTCAAATATGCTGATGCCGGTGACACCAAGCGTCTCCCGGATCAGGAACAGGCCGTACCCTGCATGCTTGCGGCTGCCCCATTCCTTGGGGAAGAGGCCGGCTTTCAATTCCTGCGATATCCCGACACCGTCATCCTCGCAGATGATGGTGAAATGATCTTCGGTCTTCTTACGGTAGATCCGGATCTTCGAGAGTTTGCTGCCGCCATATTTCATCGAGTTGCTGATCATGTAATAGAAGACTTTCTCAAGGAGCGGGTCGGCATAAACCTCCACGTCATGGATATCCATCTCGAAATTGATATTGCCGAGATCCAATCCTACTTTTGCCCGCATGACCGCATCTGCGAGATTCTGCCATGCCGGGGGCATTGCCCCGATATCCTGGTACTCCTTGGTAAACTTGATCTGCCTGCGGATCCGGTTTATCGATTCCTCAACCCGGTTGATCTCGGGGGTTTTACCGGCATGCTCGAGATCCTTGTGGAGCTGCGCCACCTCGTTGAGCATATCGTACCGGGTGATATTGTTGAGGAATGTGAGTTTCGTATTTACCCGGTCCATCTGCTTTCGTGTTGCTACTATCTCATCGGAGACCTGCTTCAGCTCATTCCATCTCCGGTACACCACAAAGATAAAACCGAGGACAAGGAAAATTGCCAGGATGACAAATGCGCTGGCATATTGTGCAGCGGATGTTTCCAGGATGCTCACGAGCGCCCCGGTCAGGTTCAGGAAATATGCCGCAATGTACACGATAACCGCAAGGACTGCAACAAGGAGAATATCCTGCAGGATCCGGAAATGCGGGGAGGGTGTCTTCTCAACGGGATCATCACTCATACTGGTATATCCTCCTGTCAAGGATTATCAACTTTGTTAATGTATTCTGTTAATTCCCGATCAAAGGAGGCAATTCCTGACAGGTATTTGCCCCATCACGCATTTTGCAGAGGATCTTGGTATACAGAACTGCCCGCATGCGTTGAACCCGCAGGTTCAATGATTCGGATTCCCGGTGGGTATATTTCCCGGGGAGCATGAGTCCAATTTATACCCTGCTGCTGACAGGGTAGGAGCACGACAACTGCCAGCGGGCGGTTGCCAGATACGGAGGAGATAATTCATGAAAATACTCACACGGCCGGTCATGGTGCTGGTTGCACTCTGGTGCATAGCCGTCATTCTTGTACCGTTCACCGTTGCCCAGGAGCAGGCTGGGACACAGGGAACCGGTGGAGCCGGCCATGCTACTGGCCAGGGAACCATGAACCAGATGCAGGCGCCGCCATCCGGAAATTCGGGAACTTCCGGCGCCCCGGGAGGGACTAGTGGCCAGGGAAATGGGAATGCAGGCCAGATGCAGGCGCCCCCCTCCAAAGGTATGAATAACACGACCTCACCTTATGGCGCGGGCACCGGGCAGAATACCGGTATGGCACCACCGGACTTCTCGAACCGGACCGGGAATATGACAGCACCCGGCATGATGGGAGGAGAGGGCATGCACGGGAACGGCAACCAGACGCCGCCGGATTTCCTGAACATGACCGCGGATAACATGACAGCACCCGGTATGATGGATGGAGTGGGCATGCACGGGAACGGCAACCAGACGCCCCCGGATTTCCTGAATATGACCGTGGATAATATGACAGCATCCGGTATGATGGGTGGAGAGGACATGCGTGGGAATGGTAACCTGACCCCCCGTGCTCCGGGCAACCAGACGCTAGGCAATATTACTCCGCCGGTAGACCGGCAGAATACTATTCAGGATGATCAAGAACAGGGATCGGGTTCAGGCAGCCAGTCCACAGGACAGGAACAGCAGCAATCAAAGGATGATATCATTGCTGATTTGATCAGCCAGCTCCAGGCGCTGTTGTCAGGTAAGAAGTAACAGCACCATAAACAGAACGGGAGTCCCTCTCTTTCCCTCCATGATCCGGAAAGAGTGGCCTGTTTTTTTATTTCATTCTGTGTTTGTCCTGACAGAATACCCACTGAAAGGGATTATGTCCGGCATCCGGGTCTGATGCCAAGGATCCGTTCCACCGAATCGACCCACGTCATTTTTGCCTCATTGGAATCCCTGCCAAGGAAGAGCGCACTGATCCGCAGGCCCATGCTCATCGCAATAAGCGTGGCTGAAGCCGCTTCAGGGTCAACATCCCCGGACAGTTTTCCTTCAGCAATCATCCGGGCAAGGTAGTCGCGGATGAGAATCCGGTTGCCATCAAAGATAACGGAAAACTCTTCCCGGTACCGCGGATCCTGTATGAGCCGGACCGGCAGCTGGAAGAAGATCGCTGCATAGGGCTTCTGTTGCTCGAAGATCAGATCGGCAAGGCCCTGGATCATGGTATGGGCATCATCGCTGCCGGAAAGTGTTCTCTCGATCCCGGCCCGGATATTCCGGAACACCTCCTGGATCACCTCCCGAAGGAGAGCATCGCTGTTCTCAAAATAGGCGTACAGCGCCCCCTT
>JBAYMI010000187.1:0-5068 GCA_041663625.1 Methanoregula sp. | reverse complement strand
TTCACCGCAGCAAGTTCCCCCTGCGATGCGTTCACAATCGCCAGTACCGAACCGAAGTGCGAAAGCAGCAGCCGGGCATTCTTCATCCCGACCTCCGGGAAAGCGGAAATGATGTATTCCTGTTCCTCCTTCTGGGACCGGTAGGACTTGTGCGGGTGGACCTTGCGCTCGCCCCGCTCGCTCTCCTCACGTTTTGCCAGGACGAAGAGCATCTGGGCGGTGTCCTGCTCGTCTTTCGTATAGATCAGGGAGATCCCCATGTCCACCGTGATGGCGGCAAGCACCCCCCGGATTGCGTTCGGGTGGATATCCCGCTGGATGAAGAGATCGCCGCCTTCGATGATCAGGACCGGTCGCGGCACTGCCTCGGCCATCACCTTGAGCTGCCCGAGCAGGTCGCGTTCGATGAGCGTGTCCACGAAGTCGCGGGAGGTCTTACGCTCGATGAGGATCCGGTCGCCGATGGCATAGTCCCCCTGCGGGAGGCGTTCGAGCCGGATCATCATCCCCATGCCCGAGAGCACCTCGACCACTTTCGAGGAGGTCTCGCGATCGTCGATCACGATCTTCGGCCCCGATGAGGCGAACTCCCCGATACTGGCCTGTTCTGCGATGAGCGGGGTTTCCCGCGGCGACGAGAGCACGGTGTTCAGTGTCCGCATGCTCTTCTGCATCATCTTCTCCTTGGCCGTGCTGACATGGCTGAAGACCTCATCGGAGGTTCCTTTGGTTACGAGTACGACAACTCTTCCCGCACCCGACCGTCCTGTCCGGCCCTTGCGCTGGATGGAGCGGATCTCTGAAGGGACCGCTTCGTAAAAGATCACGAGATCGGTTGAGGGAACATCGAGCCCTTCCTCCCCGACCGAGGTTGCGACGAGAACCTTGAACTCCCCTTCGCGGAACCGGGTCAGGGCCGCGATCTGCTTCTTCTGGGAGAGCCCTTTCTCCGCATCCTTGGTCGCCTGCCCGACGAAACGCTCGCTCACGATCCCATGTTTTGCAAGGAAATCCACGAGGAGCTGCACGGTGTCCCGGTACGTGGCGAAGAGGATGATCCGGCTGTCCGGTGATGCTTCGAGCTGTTCACGGACAAGGCCGAGAACTACTTCGGGTTTCGGGTGGAGCTCGTGCGTCCACTCAACGGATCGTGCAAAGAGTTCGCGGAACGATGCGTCCTGTGCAAGGCGCTGGCTTGCCTTGCTGCCCCCCGGACCCGTGCCCTCGGCAACGAGCTTCGCAAGGTATCCTTTGAGCACCTCGCTCCCCTGCGATTCGGCAAGAGTGACAGCGTGTTTGAGTTTCATGCACTCCGCGTACACGGATGCCGCGGAGTATCCCGCAGGATCGCGGTTTGCGATCCGCTGCTGGATCTGGGCATTGATCGCGTTGAGCTCCTTCATGCTGAGTTTCTCGCGTTTCGGCACGGTGAAGTGGAGCGAAGCGAGCAGGGCCAGGCGGTCCTCGATGAGGCCGTTGATGGTCTGGATCGCGGCCTTGAGATCCGGCGGGAGATCGATTGAGATGTAATCGAGATCGCGTTCGAAGACGTACGGCCTGACATCCGGGTCGTTCTCGGTGCGGGTCTCGACATGTTCGATCCCGAGATTGGCACAGACCTCCTGCACTTTCTCCTGGACTCCCCCGGGAGATGCGGTCATTGCAAGGAGGAGTGGTTTGTCGGAGGTTGCAAGGTAGCGCTGGGCGAGGAAGACATAGGCATAATTCCCCACGGCCCGGTGGCACTCGTCGACGATGAGCAGGGAGACATCAGCGAGGGTGTAGCGCCCGGCAATGAGATCGTTCTTGATCACCTGCGGGGTGGCGAGGATCACGGTAGCCCGGTTCCAGTCGGCAGTCCGCTCATCCGGAGGGGCTTCACCCGTGAACATAACGAACGGTGAAGTATCAGACCCGTCAGAACCCTCGGGGCTCCTGGCGAGCAGGTACTTCTCAAAATAGCGGAGGTGCTGCTCCACGAGCGGTTTTGTCGGGGCGAGCATCAGTACCCTGCCCCCTTCGTTGTAGAGACGGGACGCGGCAACGAGCAGGGCGACAGCGGTCTTGCCAAGCCCGGTCGGGAGAATAACCATCGTGTTCCCGTCGAGCGCCTTCATCGCGACCGAGAGTTGGTACTCCCGCTTCTCAATCGAGTCCGGTTTCACCATGGGGTGGCTGATGAAGGTCATGTATCTGGTGAGAGATTTGGTGTGCTTGGGTAATATAGGAAATTGTGAGCGGGGAAAAGAATTTATGACTTTACAGTTGCCCCTCTCCGGAATAACGAGGGCTCCCCGCCTCAGGGCCTCTCCGAGGCACGGCGGGGCAAATTACCTGTTCACGTCTCATGCAGGTAATTAAGGCCGCCGCGGGAGCGCCCCCGCGGGGGCGGCGGCTGGCATCATAAAATAAATCCGAGTGAAAAGTAAAATGAGTCTTAATCGAACCCAGAATTATTCATTCCCTTTTCACAAGTGCATATAATATCCGAAACGATTCATCTGTTTCATTATAATGACTTATTTATGATTATTCAACCAAGCCCATAGACTATTCGAACCGTTATAAATTCCTCCAGCTCGAGTTCCTTGACACGTATTATCCAATCCCCAACAATCAGGGTGAATGTATATTCTATCACCACCTTCGAGAAGACAGAGTATTGCTGGAGTTCCTTTACGTTTCCCTTTTTGCATAACCCATGCTTTAACGGTATATTCAGTACCGATACTTGAGGTAATTTGCGCTGGACCTTTAAATTTTAAAATTTGATATGCTTCATCAAATGATGGATACATTTTTTCAAGCCCCCTTTATATTGCAAAAATAGTTTGTATGATAATAAAGATTTCATTCAAAATGTTATTTTTAAAAAAGACGTGTTTGTGTGGGTTCACTCAAGCGATTTAAATGTAATACTCCCATCCACCAATGCGCCGAGCGTCTCCGGCAGTTTATCGATAGCAACCCGCACCTGCTTCATGCTGTCCCGGTCCCGGAGCGTAACGGTATTGTTCTCTTTGGTATCGTAATCCACCGTCACCGCAAAGGGAGTGCCGATCTCATCCTGCCGGCGGTACCGGCGCCCGATAGCGCCCGAGTCGTCGTACTCCGCCAGGATACCGGACTTATGCAGTTTCCGCGTAATCTCGTCAGCAATGGTGTCGAGCCCGTCGCGGGTCATCAGCGGGAAGACCGCGACCTGCACCGGTGCGACCTTCGGGGAGAACCGCATCACGGTACGGGCTTCGCCATCTGCGGTGTCCTCGTCATACGCCTGTTCGAGAACCGCGTAACACATACGGTCGATACCATACGAGGGCTCGATTACGTGCGGGACAATATCCTCGCCCCGCACATCGATGACCTCGTCCCGGACTTCGAACAGGTTTGCCGGAATGTGGATCTTCTCGCCATCGACCACGACATCGGCACCATCGGCGGTAGGTGTTGAGACTGCAAGGGCATCGAAGATTGCCTTCGCCTTGTTCCGGTACTGCTTCCCGAGCACCCCCATGTTGGGGATGATCCTCCGGCGCTGGACCTTCTTCGGCTCTGCGTACTGGATGAAGACCGTCATCGGGGTCCCGCTCGCTTTTGCATGGGCATTGAGATCATAGTTCGTGCGGTCGGCAAGACCGACGGTCTCCACCCATCCGAACCGCTCGGAGCGGATCTCGGCATCCCAGCAGTCCGTTGCGTAATGCGCACGCTCATCGGGGAGGTGCTGGCGGAACCGGAGCCGGTCGGGCTTGATCCCGATAGTGACGAGCATCTCGTGGGTCAGGGCCACGTAATAAGCGAGATATTCGTTTGCTATTACGCCATTGTCAACGGCCTCCCGCATCGAGAGGGTGACTGCTTCTTCGCACTTCTGCTGCTGGCCCCACGTGAGAAGCGGCATCCGGTAATCTGCATACCGGTGGAACCGCGGGTGCTTGTTCTTCTCGTCCGGGTGGACGAAGATCTCCGCTTCCGCCTGCGTGAACTCGCGGAGCCGGATCATGCCCTGGCGGGGAGAGATCTCATTCCGGTAGGATTTACCGATCTGGACAGCGCCGAACGGGAGCTTGTCGCGGTAGAACCGGAGGAGCCGGGTGAAGTCAACGAACATACCCTGTGCGGTTTCAGGGCGGAGGTAGCCGACCCGCTGCGAGTCCGGGCCAATGGAGGTCTTGAACATCAGGTTGAACCCGAAGACCTCGACTTTCCCAAGTACTTCCTCGCAGGCAAGGCACTTGCAGGTGGCAAGGGCAGCGGCGAGCTCCTGGTTCTTCATGGTCGAGGCGTTCTTTACCCCGCCGCCTTCGGCCACATGGTCTGCCCGCAGGAATTCCTTGCAGTGCGGGCACTGGCACATCTTGTCAGCGAACCCGGCAACGTGACCGGATGCGATGAAGACGGCTTCCTGCGCGATCGTCGGGCACTCGATCTCGTAGTATCCCTCGCGGATAACGTAAAAATCCCGCCAGATATTCTCGATCCGCCGCTTCATCATTGCGCCGAGCGGCCCGTAGTCGATAAAACCCGCTACCGCACCGTAACATTCCGACGTTGGCCAGATGAAACCCCGGCGTTTGGCAAGTTCCATCACGTTCTCAAATACATCGCTCATGGTGATCACGAATTCGTTCTCATACTGTTGATCGACTGGCGACAAAAAGACTCTGATGCGTACGTGATGAATGGGTGATGCATGGTTGACGTGGGAAATAGGAAAAACGAAAATCCCCTGTCCCATAGTTCCCTTCCCTCATACTCTCGATAACCAGGGGATGTGCACCAGAGTGTATACAAAACGGCGTTTTTACTGGGGAATATGTACAAAAGACCTTATTGGCCCGGATCATTTTGACTCCAATTTATACGTCTTTTGGTCAAACGAGGCATAAAGATAGCATTAAATAGTTGGTGAAGTATTGTATATCCTAATCCCAATACGGGGTATGCAATGACCGAAGACAAACGCAAGGCACACCTTCTGAAACTCTTCAGTACCATGTCGGGCAAGACCAAGATCGTTGAGCCCATGAAAAATATCCATGGTACTTTAAGAGACAGTGATGCA